>DQYM01000188.1 GCA_011040545.1 Candidatus Bathyarchaeota archaeon
AACTGCTCAAAGCTAGCTTCCGTGCCCAAGAAGACCATGCTCTCCTCCTCGTATATGTATATATCGTGCTCTATGAGCTCCTCCCTGTACTCCCTGGCCTCTGCTATGTAATCGGATACGGTTATGTTGTAGCATAGCACTACATCCTGCATCCAGACTATGGCCTTCCTTATGGCGTTAAGTGGGTCCTCATCTATGCCAGGGGAGGCAGTTAGGTCAACTGGAAGCCAGCCCCACGGTGGCACGTAGGCTACTGCCCAGCCATGCCAAGCTACGTTCCTCACCCTTAGCTTAACATGGCCATCCCATAGTGTTTCCTCGGCCTCTGGGCTGATGTAGTAGATACAGCCTATCTGTAGGTAGGCTGGTATGCCCACTATCCTGCAGAAGGTTATGAATAGGTTGGCTTGGTCATCGCAGTCCCCTCTCCGCCCCATGTACGTCTCATTTGGGTATCTAGGTAGCTCATAGGTTTCGTAGTATATGTTCTCGTGGATCCAGCTTACAAAGGAGCATATTATATCTAGGACGTTCTGCTTGCCGTAAGCTAGTTCCTGGGCAAGGGACCTAAGCTCCTCATCCTCGGTAAGCCAGCAAGCAGCTGGGCCACAGTAGGCATCCTTAAGCTCAGCTGGTATATCGCTTAAGGTGCCAGAGGCCTCTATTAAAATGCCAGGTGCTTCCCTAGGCCTCGTTATGAACTTATACCTAGCGTACAGCTCAATGCTCTCACCTGGCTCAAGGATCCTATCTTCCTCTGGCACGTAGAGCAGCGCCCATAGGTTGCCATCGTAATCCCTTACTACACGCTCTACGGGCCTAGATGTTTCTTCAAGCTCTACATCCTGCCAGGAGTTATTCATGAATAGGGAGAAAGCCACATCGCCATCTGAGAGGACCCAGGCTTCCTCGCCCTCATTCCTGTAGATCACCCTTACCTCATAGGAGAATACCTTATTCGCCTCAAGAGGGGAAGCTAGCACTAAGTTGGCAAGCAGCAGGGAGGAGCAGAGGATTAGCACGTAGGCCCTCATGGCCATAAAGCACCATGGGCCGTACTACTTCAGTGGGACGTACATAGATGACCTAGAGGCACCTACACCAGGTGCCCCATGCTTAACTGGCTTGCAGGTTATAGCGAACTCACCTAGGTAGTGGCCTATCATCTCTGGCTTTATCTCAACTGGCACGAACTCACGGCCATTATAGACATGAATTGTAAGGCCGACCATCTCAGGTAATATGACCATGTCCCTCACGTGCGTTTTAATTACGACCTTCTTCCCCTCTGCTAGTGCCTTCTTAGCCTTCCTTATCTTTTCAAGGAGTATGCGTTGCTGCTCAGTTAGGCCCCTAAGCAGGCTACGCCTCTGCCTAGCTGGCAGCAGCTTTATGAACTCATCCATTGGCATCTTCTGGAGTTCCTCAAGCGTGTAGCCCCTGTACGTGAACTTCTTAGGCACCCTCCCACCACCTAGGCCTAAGCGGGGGAGCCTAAAAGCATCACTCCCTCGTCCTCCTAACCGTCTTCTTCTCCTTACGGCCCGTCATGCGGGCTGCTATGTGGCCAACCTTACGGCCAGGTGGGGCGTGGCGTGATACAGTAGTTGGCTTGCCTGGGTGCTGATGCCTGCCACCGCCAAATGGGTGAGAGCAAGCGTTCATGGCCACGCCCCTGACACGTGGGTACTTATGGCCCTTTGCCTTCATCCACCAGTACTTCTTGCCTGCCTTCAAGAAGGGCTTCTCTATACGGCCACCACCAGCTACAACACCTATCATGGCCCTACAGCGGTCCTTAAGGAGCTTAGTACGGCCAGAGGGGAGCTTTATCATGGTCCCCTCATGCGTATGGGCTAGCACGGTTGCGTAGGAGCCAGATGAGCGAGCTAGCTTACCACCATCGCCTGGCCTTAGCTCAACATTGCAGATAAGCGTTCCCTCGGGTATGGAGCCTAATTGGGCTATGTTACCTATGGCATTAGCAGCACCAGGCCCGTACTCAATTATCTGGCCCTCGTACATGCCCTCTACAGCAAGCGTGTAGAACTCACGGCCATCCTCAAGCTCAATCAGGGCTAGCGGGGCTCCCCTACCTGGGTCGTGGACGAGCTCCCTGACTAGGCCCTTGAGGGCACCCCCACCAGCCCAGGTGCTATCTAGGGCTGGGTACCTAGCTGGGGCTACCCTCTTATGCGTGCTAGCCCTGAACGTGGGGCTCCCACGCCCCCTCCTCTGCACCAGTATGCGCTTACCCATCTTCAGCTCCCTCCGCTCAAGCTAGGTGGGCGTTAGGAGTTCTATAAAAGCATTCTTCTACAATCAGCACTTAGCCGTTCCCCCAAGTTTTTTAGGTAATATACCTTATGCCCTGCTGGAGCGTGCCAGGCATTGGGAGAGGAGGTCAAGAAGATCCAGCTAGGTGTTGGTGTTGAGATAGAAATACCAGAGAGCTACAAGGCCCTCGAGGATGCCTGCAGGGCCAAAATAGAGCGCATCTTGGCTAAGTATCCAAAGGCCAGGAAGATGTATGAATTGCTCTTAAACGACCCTGAAGTGAACGCCTGCTGGGACATGGCAGATTACATAGCAGTTAAGAAGCTCAGGTACAACGACCATGGGCAAACCCATGCGATAATAGTGGCTGCCTTCGCTCTTGAAATGCTTGAGCTGCTCCACGAAGCTGGCCATGAGCCAGATATAGTTGCGGATGGCTTCGGCGATATGGATGATGCAGCACTCATAGTGTTAGCAGCTGCCCTCCTACACGACATAGGCAACCAGGTACATAGGGACAACCACAGCTTCTTTAGTGCCGTTCTAGCAGCCCCAATACTTACCAGGCTCCTCCCGAAGATATACGACCACCCTGAGATAGCAGCTGAGATAAGGGGCTTCATACTTCATGCCATCCACTCCCACGAGAAGGAAATACCAAGCCTAACCACGGAAGCAAGTATAATATGCATAGCAGATGGCTGCGATATGTTCAAGGGGCGTGGTCGCCTCCCCTTTGACCTCGGCAACGTGAACATCCACACGGTTTCAGCACTCTCCATACACAATGTCAAGGTGGAGAGGGGAGAGCACAGGCCCGTTCGCATCCTCATTGAAATGGATAACTCAGCTGGCATATTCCAGGTTCAGGAGCTCCTCAAGGAGAAGATAGATAGTGGTGTCCTCAGCGACAAGATAGAGATAGTGGCCATGGCGGTGCCACCTGAGAGCTCAACCGACCAGAGGATAGTATCAAGGATAATGTACGTAGAAGGGAAGTTCGTGCCATTTTAAGGCATAGAGCTAGCACCGATAGGGCGATGACCAACGGGCGAGGTCTAATCTAGCCTAAAGTATGCCCAGCCTCATAGCAACATCTACTGCCTTATACTCTGGCCTTAGCTTAATTATGGCCTTCTTCTGGCCTCTTGGCGTTATGAGCGTCCATACCTTCTCTACCTCAACATCAAATAGCTCTTCAACAGCCCTCTTTATCGTATGCTTGCTTGCCCTTCTATCAACTATGAACACTAGCTTGTTCTCCTCCTCAACCATCTTCATGGTCTTCTCGGTCATCACGGGGTACTTTATCACAGCATATGGGTCAAACCCCTCTGCCAACCTCCCACCTCAGCCTCATGCCATCAGGCCCTAAGATAAACATTCCCAGGGCCAGCCTATCGCTCGCCTAGGTCCTTCAGTAGCTTAACTACTACATCTGGCCTATTCGTTACCAGCCCATCAACCCCTAGCCTAACTAGCCTAAGGGCCTCAGGGAGCCCATCAACTGTCCAGGGGACCACGTGTATGCTATTATCATGGCAGCCCTTGACTAGGCTAGGCGAGACGTAAGGGGATCTCGGCAGGAGCATGTTGGCCCCAGCATCAAGGGCTAGGAGCCAGGGCCTTAGTGGTGCTGAGCTCACGGCCACGCCATAGCCAAGGGCACCTGGGCAGGCATGCCTCAGCCTCAAGATGGCCTCGTGGTAAAGGGATGTGAAGATGGTAGATCCCTCTGCCCCTAGCTTGCTAACGGTTTCCGCTACGGCTGAAACGGTATCTGGCTCCTTGACCTCAATCATGAGCCCGATGCCTAGCTCTAGGGCAAGCTCTATGGCCTCCTCTAAGGTCGGGATGGCCTCTCCCCCAGCGCTCAATTGCTTGACCTGCTTCAGCGTTAGTGAGCGTAGTAACCCATGCCCATTCGTCGTCCTATCCACGGCCTCATCGTGCATGAGCACTAAGCGTCCATCTCTCGTGGCCCTTACATCAACCTCTACTACATCTGCACCAAGTTGCCAAGCCCTCTCAATGGCCCTCAGGGTGTTCTCAGGCTCGTAAGCCGAGGCCCCTCTATGGGCCACTACCAGCAGGCCGACCACCGCCCACGACCCACCCCAGCCCTTCTTAAGGTTCGGGTGAGGTTCGCAAGCCTTAACAAGCCGAAGGCCCACGAACGCTAGGTGGTCAGTTGGGCGAGGAGAGCGAGGGAGAGGCCGAGGTAGAGGTCAAGGTGGGCTGCCTAGCTAGTTATAGCATATTCTTTGGCGTTGGCATGTTTGGCTTCCTAAGGCTACCTGAGCCCTGGGAGCTAAGGATCCTACCTGAGCCACCTGAGTGCGACCTACT
>DQYM01000089.1 GCA_011040545.1 Candidatus Bathyarchaeota archaeon
AGTATGGCTATGTCTATCAGCTGCTCCCTAGTTATGCCAAGGGCGCTTAAGAGCTCATCAAGCCTTATTACCTCAGGTTTTACCTCCACGTAGACTGGCTTGCCAGGCAGCTTCCTCCTACCTGAGATGGTTACGTTCCTGACCAAGGCTGGTGCGCCAAAGAGGAGGCTATCGTAGTCCTGGCTCGCACAGAAGTCAGCATCGCCACGCTTAACTAGGTGGGCTGCCTGTGCCTCCCCCTCAGAGGGGGCTTGGACCCAGGGGACGCCCATGAGCGTTAAGAGCTTCTTGGCCTCCTCTACCATCTCATCCTTTAGCTTAGCTGCCTGCTGGGCGTACTTACGTGCTTCCTCAAGCCTACCTGCCTTAAGGGCCTCCTCGTACTTTATGAGGGCTTCCTCACGTATCTTCATACGCCTCTTTATCTCAGCTTCCTTTAAAGCTGGTGGCTCCCCATCAAAAACATATACTGGCTTAATGCCTATCTCAAGGAGGTTCACGGTCCTGTAAAATAGGCCACTGAGGTGGCTCGTTACCTTGCCACCGTACATGAGGGGCCTCCCATCTGGCCCCCTTATGATAGCTAGGAACTGGTATAGGGCGTTGTAGGCATCAAAGGCCACTACCCTATCAGCTAGGTCCCTTAGCTCTATGGTCTTAACGACATCCCCTGGTACTAAGGACCTAATATTGACCCCCAAGCCTATCCCTCCTTAGCTCAACACGCTTCCTCCCCCTCGTGTGGGAGACAACGTAGACGTAGCCGTTCATCTCAAGCACCATGAGGGCTCTATTGAGCTCAGGGATGCTTACATCTGGGTAGAATGCCCTTACGTAATCTAGGAGCTTATCATCCGTCATGCTGCCGTTCTTCCTAAGTATATCAACTATGAGGGAGCATAAGGGCCTAACACGCCAGCTCTTCAACTAAACCACCTCCAGCCCGCTGGCCAGCTAGGCTACCGTGGGCATGGTGGGCCTCTGTATGCGCTTCATCTTGTGCATGAACTCCTTGTACCAACGCTCCATCTCTGGCGTTATGCTTGGCCCTATCTTCTGCAGGGCTGCCTCAAAGTCGGCCCAGGTAACTACCTCAGCATCTATATTGCGCCTAAGGGCATTCATGGCAGCCTCACGGCACACGGCCTCAATATCAGCGCCAGAGTAGCCCTGCGTCATCTTAGCTAGCTTCTCAAGGTCAACATCATCAGCAAGAGGCATGCCCCTAGTGTGGATCTTGAATATCTCAAGCCTTGCCTTCTCATCGGGTGGTGGCACGTAGATGGCCCTATCAAAACGGCCTGGCCTTAGGATGGCTGGGTCAAGTATATCTGGCCTGTTCGTGGCCCCTATCACTACTACGTCCTCAAGGGCAGCAATACCATCCATCTCCGTTAGGAGCTGGCTAACGGCACGCTCGGTAACACCACTATCAGCATAGCCAAGGCCCCTCCTCGGCACGAGGGCATCAATCTCATCAAAGAATATCACAGCTGGTGCTGCTGTCCTAGCCTTCCTGAATACCTCCCTAATGCCACGCTCTGTTTCACCAACCCACTTGCTCATGAGCTCTGGCCCACGGACTGCTATGAAGTTGGCCTCGCTCTCGGTTGCTACTGCCTTGGCCAGTAGGGTCTTGCCACAGCCAGGAGGGCCATACAGGAGGACACCCTTAGGTGGCCTTATGCCGAGCTTCTTGAACTTCTCTGGGTACTTAAGTGGCCACTCAACTGCCTCTCGGAGCTCCTGCTTGACCTCCTCTAGGCCACCTATATCCGACCAGCGGACGGTTGGGACCTCTAGGAATACCTCCCTAATGGCCGTTGGCGTTATCTCCTTGTAGGCTGCCATGAAGTCCTCCATGCGTACCTCCATTTGCTCAAGGACCTCAACTGGTATGCGCTCCTGCTCTAGGTCAATCTTCGGTAGGTAGCGCCTAAGGGCCTTCATGGCAGCCTCACGGCAGAGGGCAGCTAGGTCAGCTCCAGTGAAGCCATGTGTTATATCAGCTAGCTTCTCAAGGTCAACATCATCAGCAAGGGGCATGCCCCTAGTGTGGATCTGCAGTATCTCAAGCCTACCACGCCTATCTGGCACACCTATCTCTATCTCACGGTCAAAACGGCCTGGCCTCCTAAGGGCGGGATCTATGGCGTTTATCCTGTTCGTGGCCCCTATCACTATGACGTTGCCACGCCCCTTCAGGCCATCCATGAGGGCTAGGAGCTGGGCTACGACACGCCTCTCTACCTCGCCAGTTACCTCCTCACGCTTAGGGGCTATGGCATCAAGCTCATCTATGAATATTATGGCTGGGGCGTTCTTCTCTGCCTTCTCAAATATCTCCCTAAGCCTGGCCTCTGACTCGCCATAGTACTTGCTCATTATCTCAGGTCCATTTATGGCGAAGAAGGCTGCATCCGATTCATTTGCTACTGCCTTGGCCAGTAGGGTCTTGCCACAGCCAGGAGGACCATACAGGAGGACGCCCTTAGGTGGCTCTATGCCTAGCCTCTGGAAGAGCTCTGGGTGCTTTAGCGGGAGCTCAACCATCTCCCTTATCTTCTGGATGGCCTCCTCTAGGTCGCCTATGTCCTCGTAGGTTACCCTTGGCATCCTGATGCCCTCAACTGGCTCTGGCAGCAGCTTCAAGCGGGTCCTGTACGTAATGCGGACCACGCCCTTTGGCCTAGTCCTAACTATCGTGAACGTCAGTGGCCTGTAAACGTAGCGGACCCTAACGATATCGCCTTCTACAACTGGCCTATTGACAAGCCTATTCCGCAGTAGGTCCTCTGTTTCACGATCAACTTCCCTGAAGCGGACATCCGTTGGTGCTATTGTAACGCTAGTAGCATTCCTCACATCTGCCTTCCTCACTATTACGTAGTCCCCTAGTGAGACGCCTGCGTTCTCCCTTATTATGCCATCAATCCTTATGATGTCGTCATCTTGGTCGTCCTCGTAAGCTGGCCAAGCTATGGCAGCCGTCCTCTTAGTGCCCTCTATCTCAATTATATCGCCTGGCGATATGCCTAGTGCCCTCATGGCCCTCCTGTTTATGCGGGCTATGCCACGACCAACGTCCCTCTGCCTAGCATCAGCTACCCTTAGCTGGATCTCTGGCCTTTTAATACGCTCTCTAGCGCTCATTTCCTTCCCTCCCTAATCCCGTTCCTCCCTTGAGCAAACACCATCATAAGCTTTGCCCACCAGCTCACATCATGGTCCCTCAAAGCCACATTTTATGCACTTGTAGGGCCTTGCGAGCTTCCTGCAGGTCTCACAGCGCCATATTATGACCTCACCGCAGTTAGGGCATGGGAACTTAACGGCTAGCGAGCCTGGTGGTATTGGCCTATTGCATGATGTGCATACTGGCAGCTTCACCTTTGAGCCCATCTCCACACGCCCCTCATGGCCCCCCTATTTATCCTTTTTTCCTAAGGGTAGGGCCTAGGGCTAGGAAGGCATATAAGAAGGTAGGCCCTTGGCCCCTTGGACCGCAATGAAGAAGAGGCTAGATGCAGATGGATGATGAGAAACCTGGGTCAGGAGCGGTCCCTGGGGGGAGGGGCGTGAGGCTGGTATTCGTAGTTGGAATGGCTGGCTCTGGCAAGTCCTGCCTAACAGGTGCCTTTTCAGAGTGGCTTAGGCAGCAGGAGCAGGATGTGGTAACCGTTAACCTAGATCCAGGTGCCCTTGACCTACCCTATGAGCCAGATGTAGATGTGAGGAACTACGTAACAGTCCTAGACGTCATGGAGCGGTACGGCCTAGGCCCAAATGGAGCTATGATAGCTGCTGCAGATATGATAGCTACCTTCGTTAAGAGGCTTGAAGTTGAGCTTGAGGCCCTTGAGCCAGATTTAGCCATAGTTGATACGCCAGGTCAAATGGAGGTATTTGCCTTCAGGCCTTCTGGCCTATACATAGTGGAGAACCTAACTAACTGGCCAAAGGCACTCATATACCTATTTGATGCCTGCTTCTCAAGGGAGCCAGGGAACTTCGTAGCCAACGTCTTCCTTGCCTCAGCCGTCTATTACCGCTTCTTCATACCGCAGGCCCACGTGCTTACGAAGTGCGACTTAGTTGAGCGGGAGGATGTGAAGAGCATGGTTAGGTGGTCGTCAAGGCCAAAGGAGCTCTTAGATGCCCTTGAGAGATCCCTAATTGGCGATAGGAGGCTTATAGCTAGGGACTTAGTTAGGGCCGTTTGCCAAACTGGTGCTTCCTTCCCCCTTATACCAGTTAGCTCAACTACGTACGAGGGCTTCCTGAACCTGAACATGGTTCTTGAGCGCTTAGTGGCAGCTGGCGATAGATATACGTTCTAAGCTTGCCAGCTGGCGGGGAGGCCTTAAGCACTTAAGGGCAAGCCCGTATTTGTAGTCAGCCATGAGGCTGCTTGAGCACCAGGCAAAGGCAGTATTCGCTAAGTACGGCATACCAGTGCCCAGGGGCCGTGTGGCTAGGACGCCAGATGAGGCAGCACGGGTAGCCCATGAGCTTGGCGTGCCAGTGGC
>DQYM01000056.1 GCA_011040545.1 Candidatus Bathyarchaeota archaeon
GGCCTCACCTATGGCCTCCCTTATGCCATCAATATCAAGCTTGAGCTCCTCGCCAGGTACGACTAGGCCATCTATGTAGGCTGCCTTTAGGTTTATGCCAAGCTCTATGACCTTCATATCAAGCTTGCCTAAGATGTATGCTAGGTCGTAGGAGATGACATCCCCCTTCCTCGCTACAACCGTATCCTTAACGACCCAGATGCTACCGCTCTCTATACGGGTTGGTATGCCAAGTGCGTTTAGCGTGCTTATTATTGGGCCAGGTGGTAGGCCAGTATTGCCAGCTGGCACAACTATATCGCTCGTAGCTACATCACCAGGGGATGGCAGGACCTTCACCCTGAACTGCTCTATAGTGCGAGCCATATCAAATGGGTTCTCATCTGTGAATATGAAGACATTCTGCCCATGTAGGTACTCCTTAAGGGCCTCTATGCCTGGCTTCTCAGCATCTAGCCCCTCTATGGCCTTGGCCACTAGCGTGTTCTTCAGGACCTTAACGAGTGCCTTCCCCCTAAGCGCCTTCCTGAGCTCTTGGAGCTGGGCTGCACGGACCTTAAATAGATCGGCGATCAAGATGTATTTATAGCGCTTTATGTAGTTCTTTATCTCCTCTGCTAGCTTCTTCTTCCACTTAGGCACTTCCCTAGCTAGAGCTACGCTCACCTGAACTCCACCTCCACGGCAGGCCCCATTGTCATTTTGACATATATTGATTTGATGTTCTTAATGCCCTTTGGTAGCTTCTCCTCAAGTGCCTTTATAACGGCATTTATGTTCTCAGCGAGGGCCTTGTCGTCCATGTCCTCTGTGCCAACACGGCAGTAGACATTTGGGCTCTTCCAGGCTACTACACGTACCGTCCTCTTCAGCCTCTCCACTACAGCTGCGAAATCAGCTGTTGATGGGACTGGCGTTGGCATCTTCCCCCTTGGGCCTAGCACAGGGCCTAATATACGGCCTATTAGTGGCATTAGGGGCGCTTCTGCCACGAAGAAATCGTATTGCTCTGCAAGCTTCTTTGCCCTCTTCTTATCACCAGCCATGCCCTCAAGCTCCTCCCTATCTAGGACATCTAGCCCAGCCTTCCTGGCCCTAAGGGCAGCATCACCAGAAGCGATGACGCAGACACGGGCTTCTTTGCCAAGGCCATTTGGCAGGGCCACGAGCTCACGTATCCTATTCTCTGGCTTCCTTAGATCTATGTCCCTGAGGTTTATAAGCAGCTCTACAGATTGCCTGAAGTTCCTGGGCTTTGCCCTTGCCCTGGCCTCCCTCAGTGCCTCTATTATGCGTTCTTCATCTATCGGCAAGTCCCATCACCAACTGTGGTGGCGGGCAGAGGGGACCTCATAAGGCTTACCCCTGGCCTTCATCCTCAGCTAGCAGGTGATCCCAGGCTCCCTCGTTTACCTCCTTTATGACCTCCTTCGGGTGCTTGCCTTCCACTAGCACCCCCATGCTTACGCAGGTGCCAAGTACTTCCTTCACAGCTGCCTTCAGCGTCTTAGCCATGAGCTGTGGCCTCTTTATCCGTGCTATCTTCACGACCTGCTCCATGCTGAGGCTGCCTATGAACTCATGGCCAGAGGCCCCAGATCCCTTCTTAACACCGAGCTCCTTCACTATGAGCGCAGAGGTAGTTGGTATGCCTACCTTTACATCAAATTCCTTTGTCTCAACATCAACGATGACCTCAACTGGCACCCTCATGCCTGCGTAGTCCTTCGTTAGCTCATTTATCTTGGCCACTACCATGGGCACGTTAAGGCCAAGTGGGCCTAGCGAGGGGCCTATGGGTGGCCCAGCAGTTGCCTTCCCTCCCTCAACGAGGAACTTAAATGCCTTCTTCTCCCCCATGTTACCACTCATCGGCCTAGGCCAACAGGGTGCTTAAAGCTGTTAGCAGCTGATTTTACAGTACTCGCCCTCTGGGCCTAGCCCCTCTCGGCCTTCTTCACCAGCCTAACGGCCTCACCATCTACGGTAACAGGCATTGGGAAGGTAGTTTCAAGGAGCTCAACAACTACCTCCTGCTTCTCCTTATCTATCCTCACGACCTTGGCCCTAGCGCCCCTGAGGGGGCCAGCTACTATCTCAACTTCATCACCTATGCTTAGCTCCTCTATTACTGGCTTGACTATCAAGAAGCGCTCTAGGTCCTTTAGGTCTATCATGCCTGGCACACGGGATCTAACGTGCCTAACGCCAGCTATGGCCTTATCCACTATGTGTGGCCCATCTGCCTCCACGAACACATAGCCCTTTAGGGATTCAGGGGCTATAACGGCCTTTATCGGGATGTTATAGGCCCTTGCGTTCAAGGCTATGAGCTTAGCTACGTTCTTCTCCTGGCCAGCCGTTGTCCTAACTGCGTAGATCGGCAAGCTTATCCACCCCCGAGGAGTGGGAACATTATGAGCCTTATAACAAATCCTATCACGCCTACTATTATGATGCCAAGAGCACATATCTTAACTAGCAGCCATACCTCCTCCCTCGTTGGCTTCCTGGCCCTCCTCAGCAGCCTCGCACAAGAGGCTAGGAACTCCCTTAGGCCCATCTGCCTCCACCTAGCGTCTAATGGCTTACCCCCTTATTTATTTTGAGGGAGAAGAAAAATAAAGGAATTGGGCTCTAGGTGCTTAAGCGACCTTCTTACCAGTGCGGAACTTCGTGCCGCAGTTGGGGCACTCGTATAGCTCAATGAGGATGGTTGGCCCCCTGCGCTTCTTCGGCTTCATGGTCCAGCTCTTTATGGGCTCCCTGACCTCAGCGCCACACTTGGGGCACTTCGCCATATCCTATCCCCTTCCACATAAGGCTGTATATGGACCTATATAAAGTTTATGGTGATACGCTTGGTGAAAATCTACGGGAAAAGCTGCCCTTAGATTTAACTGTTTTGGATAAGCCTTATAAAATCAGCCCCGTAGCCCACCACGAAGGTGGGAGTATGGCTATATCCGTGAACGTGAAGGCTTGCTCTGGCTGTGGCACGTGCGAGGTCGTATGCGCCCTAAAGCACTTCGGAGTTCACAACCCACGTAAGTCAGCCATAAGGATCATGCCACCGACATCGGATAGGCCCTGGAACGTCCCCGTGGTCTGCAGGCAGTGTGCTAAACCGAAGTGCGCTGAGGAGTGCCCCGTTAATGCCATATATAAGGCCGAGAACGGCATTGTGGTGGTGGACCAGGAGAACTGCATAGGCTGTCGGGCCTGTGCTGAGGCCTGCCCCTTCGGTGCCATATTCTTCCACCCAGAGATCCCAACGCCCATAAAGTGCGACCTCTGTGGTGGTGAGCCAGAGTGCGTGAAGTGGTGCCCAACTGGCGCCTTAGCCCTGAAGGACCCACTGGCCCTAGGCGATGAGGCTAGACAGAGGACAGCTAGGGCCATGGCGGGGGTGCTTAGGTGATGGTAGAGCTAGGGGGTGGCTATGTAGGCCGAATTGCCTGGGTGGACCTGAGCAAGGGCGAGGTGAAGGTCAAGGACGTAGAGCCCTCATGGGCGCTGAAGTACGTAGGTGGCCGAGGCTGGGGGGCTAGGATAGTATGGGAGAACGTCCCACCTGATGTAGATCCACTAAGCCCAGCTAACGTCTTAGTCGTGGCCCCAGGCCCCCTTACGGGCCTGCTGGTACCAGGGGCTGGGAAGGTAAGCTTCTCTGCTATAAGCCCTGAGACTGGGTATTATGGTGATAGCAATGCAGGTGGCTTCTTTGGCCCAGAGCTAAAACATGCTGGATTTGATGCTCTGGTTATAACTGGTGCCTCAGATAGGCCTGTTTACCTATGGGTTGAGGATGGGGGCATTGAGATACGAGATGCTGAGCCCTATTGGGGGAAGGGTAGCCTAGATGCCCAGGAGATGATTAGGCGAGACCTAGGCGACTCAAGCATAAAGGTAGCTTCAATTGGGCCAGCAGGTGAGAACCTAGTGCCGATAGCCTGTGTGAACTGCGATTGGCGTAATGCTGGCCGAACTGGCATGGGGGCTGTAATGGGCTCTAAGCGGCTAAAGGCCATAGCGGTTAGGGGCTCACTGGATATACCAGTAGCCGACCCAGAGGCCCTCTACGAGGAGGCCAGGGCTGCCTTTGAGCACGTAAGGGACCATGAGTTCGCCCGTGTCCTACGTAAGTACGGCTTGGCCTGGTACATAGATTGGTCGCACGACCACGCCTGCCTACCAGTAATGAACTTCAGGCGTACTACGTACGAGCAGAAGGATGCCTTAAACGCAGAGGCCATGCTGGCCCGTGTTGTAACCGCCCTAACGGCCTGCCCCATGTGCCCCATGTGCTGTGGCAAGTTCTCCTACGTGCGGTCGGGCCCCTACGCTGGGGCGGCAGTAGATGGGCCTGAGTACGAGACCATAGCCATGATTGGCACTAACTGCTGCCTACCTAGCATAGAGGACGTGGTATATGCGAACTGGCTATGCGATAACCTAGGCATGGATACCATCTCAGCAGGCAACATAATAGCATTTGCGATA
>DQYM01000151.1 GCA_011040545.1 Candidatus Bathyarchaeota archaeon
AGCCTAGCAGCTACCTCACGGCCAAACCTAGTTGAGCCAATTAGGATGAGGCTTGCTCCCTCAGAGCGAGCTATATCGTGAAGGGCTGAGGCAAATACATTTGAATCTGGAACTGAGAAGGCAGCTGATATGGCTAGTAGGACTTCATCTGCATAGGGGCCTATGCTGCTTGCGATTTCACGGCCATCTGGCCCACCTGAGAGCACTACGGCCTTCAGGCTAGCCCCAAGGGCACCTGCTAGGCCTGCACCACCGCCCAGCAGCTCCAGCAGGAGCTCACGCTTCTCCGACCAGGCGAGCACGGGGCCAGCCATTAGGCTATCACCCCTTCCTTCTCAAGGGCCTCTATGAGCTTCTCAGCTACTTCCTCTGGTGTTTCACCAGTTATCCTTACCTTCTTACGCTCAACAGCTGGAACGGATACGTCAATAAGGCCGTAGGTCCTCATGGCCTTTAGCTCCTCATCTGATAGACCGAGGTCGCCCGCCCTTAGCACCTTTATTGGCTTCCTAGCAGCCATCATTATGGCCCTTAGGCCAGGTATCCTAGGCGTGTTTATCTCCCTCGTTACCGTTATAACTGCTGGCAGGGGGACGCTTAGCTTCTCGTAGCGATCCTCAAGTGCCCTCTCAACTACTGCCTTGCCCTCCTGGATCTCCAGTGCCCTAGCGCACGTTACGCATGGAACGCCAAGCAGCTCTGCTAGCTTTGGCCCAACCTGGCCTGAGAAGCTATCTAGCGATACCTCACCACATAGCACTAGATCTGCTCCACCAGCTAGCCCTATGGCCTTGCTGAGCACGGTAGCTACCCCAAGCGTGTCTAGGCCCTCAAAGGCATCATCACAGGCTAGGTATGCCTCATCTGCGCCTATGGCTAGTGCCTCCCTAAGGGCCATTTTAGCCCCCTCTGGCCCAACCGTGATGGCCACGACCTTCCAGCCATGTGCTTCCTTTATCCTAACGGCTTCCTCAAGGGCATTCTTATCTAGCTCGTTAATACGCATGGGGACGCCTTCCGTTATCAAGCGACCCGTTTCCCTATCCACCCTCACCTGCTCTACATCTGGCACGTACTTCACGCAGACCGCTACGGTGGGCATGCCAGCCACCACACCGCCTTTGCTAAAGGGCAAAAAGGATTACGGTTAATAGGGCTAGGCCATACCCGTGCCCGATGGGCTTGAGCGTTTCATTCGTAGCGGTTGCCTCAGAGCTCCACCTTGCCAGGGCCAGGGAGGTAGCAGAACAAGCCTATTCTACCCTTAGGGCTGAGGGACTAAATGTAATAGGCTCGCCAGAGCCAGTTCTAAAGCCAGAGGAGCTGAGGAAAGCAGTATCAGTACCAGCCGACATAAAACTAGTCTTCGTAGCAAGCGGGGGGACATCAAGGCTGATGAGGGAAGCCCTAGCTGGCGTTGAGGCCATTCTCTGGGCGCACCTAAGCGATAATAGCCTGCCATCTGCCCTAAGCGCTAGGGAGAAGCTAAGGGCATCGGGGGCCTGGGCCTCGGAGATAGTGTTCTCTAGGCCAGATAAGCTACCAGATGAGCTTAAAGCTGAAATCAAGGCCATAAGGACAATTAAGGCTATTAGTGAGGCCACGGTAATAGCCGTATGTGGTGAGGAAAAGGCCTTAGAGATCCAAGGAACCCTTGAGGAGCTCCTTGGGGCTAAGGCCCCAGGCATTAAGAGGATAAGCGTAAGGGCACTGCTTGGCCAAGCAGAAGCAAGAATGGAGAGGCCATCGCTAAGCGAGGCTATCTCAATGTTAAAGGGCATAACAGGTGAGGAGGTAACGCCTGAGCTTGAGGAAGGCCTTATTAAGAGCGTTCAGCTTGCCAATTTCATAAGCGAGAAGCTACTGAAGGGAGCTAGGACCCCTATTATCACATTTGATTGCTTTGATATGATAAGGGAAGTAGGCCTGGCCCCCTGTGTTGTAGTTGGCCTCCTGCTTGAGCGTGGCATAGTAGCCGTATGCGAGGCTGATCCCTCGGCCCTGCTCCTAATGGCAGCCTGCTACCTGCTATCTGGCTCACCACCCTGGATGGCCAACTTAGCTAGGTTCAACCTGGAGGCAAACACGCTCTTGCTAGCCCACTGCACGGCCTGCCCATCGCTTGCGGCAAGCTGGCCTTACAGGGGCACCTTCCTGCCTCACTTTGAGAGCGGGAGGCCAGTTGCCCTTGATATATGGCTTAAGAGGGGGTCAGTGGTTATAGCTAACCTACAGGTCGGTAGGAGGAAGCTAGTGCTAGCTAGGGGTAGGGTAAGGGATTCAGGCCTAGGTGAGGAAAGGCTATGCAGAACGCAGGCCCTAGTGGAGCTTGACTGCGATATCAAGGCTTTCTTAGCTGAAGCTGGGAACCACCAGATACTAAGCTACCCAGACATATACCTAGAGCTATGTAGGCTTGGTAGGAGGTTAGGCTTGGAGGTGGTCGCCCTCTAGCGCCCGATGGCTCCATATCAAAAGGTAAAAGCTTATTATTAAGGAACCCTTAGCCCCCAAGGCTGGGGGAAGGGAGATGGCATACCTGGCTGGCACACCAGTGCTCATACTGAAGGAAGGCTCAACCCGTAGGAGGGGGAGGGAGGCCCAGAGGAACAACATAATGGCAGCTAGGATAATTGCGGAGATACTCCGTAGCACGCTTGGGCCAAGGGGCATGGATAAGATGCTCATAGATAGCCTAGGTGATATAACGATAACGAACGATGGTGCCACCATACTAGATGAAATTGAGGTTGAGCACCCAGCAGCTAAGATGATGGTTGAGGTCGCAAAGGCTCAAGACGATGAGGTTGGCGATGGCACTACCACGGCTGTCGTTCTAGCTGGCGAGCTGCTCAAGAGGGCTGAGGAGCTACTTGACCAGAACGTGCACCCAACCATAATAGTAAGTGGCTTCAGGAAGGCTGCCCAGAAGGCCCGTGAGCTCCTATACGAGATAGGCATGGATGTGGATCTAGAGGACCGTGAGATGCTTAAGAAGGCCGTTATGACGGCTATGGCAAGCAAGGCCGTGAGGGGTGCTAGGGAGCACCTAGCTGAGATAGCCATAGATGCCATAAAGCAGATAGTGGAGAAGCGTGGCGATAAGCTCGTGGCTGATGTAGATCAGATACAGATGATAAAGAAGGAGGGGAAGAGCCTACTAGATACGCAGCTCGTTAAGGGCATCATAATAGATAAGGAGGTCGTTCACCCAGGCATGCCAAAGCGTGTTGAGAAGGCCAGGATAGCTTTGCTGAACTGCCCACTTGAGATAGAGAAGACGGAGTTTGATGCTGAGATACGCATAAGGGCACCAGAGCAGATGAAGGCCTTCTTAGACCAGGAGATGAAGATACTAAGGGAGATGGTGAAGAAGATAAAGGATGTTGGTGCCAACGTGGTGTTCTGCCAGAAGGGCATAGATGATGTAGCTCAGCACTTCCTAGCTAAGGAGGGCATACTGGCCGTGAGGCGTGTGAAGAAGTCGGATATGGAGAAGCTCTCAAGGGCCACGGGGGCCAAGATAGTTACGAACCTAGATGACCTAAAGCCAGAGGACCTAGGCTACGCAGAGCTAGTTGAGGAGCGTAAGATAGGAGAGGATAAGATGGTATTCGTTGAGGGCTGTAAGGACCCGAAGAGCGTGGCCATTCTCATACGTGGTGGCCTAGAGCGCATGGTTGATGAAGCTGAGAGGGCACTACACGATGCCCTCTGCGTCCTATCGGATATAGTTGAGTGCCCGAAGCTAGTAGCTGGTGGTGGTGCCATAGAGGCAGAGCTAGCTAGGAGGCTAAGGGAGTTCGCACCAGAGCTAGGTGGCCGTGAGCAGATGGCCGTTGAGGCCTTCGCAGATGCCCTTGAGGTAATACCTAAGACGCTAGCTGAGAACGCTGGCCTAGACCCAATTGATGTCATGGTAGCGCTAAGGCATGCCCACTCAGAGCCAGGGAAGGTAACCTGGGGCGTAGATGTCTTTGAGCCAGATCCGAAGAAGGCCGTTAAGGACATGCTATCCCTAGGCGTTGTTGAGCCAGTTAGGGTGAAGGAGCAGGCCATAAAGGCAGCTACCGATGTAGCATGCATGGTACTGAGGATAGATGATGTCATAGCTGCAGGCAAGCTAAAGGAAGAGGAAGAGAAGGAGGAGAAGGAAGGCGGAGGCACATCTGAGTTCTAGGGGCCAGGAATGCAAAACGTTTATTTAAGCCCGTAGCAAGCCCCCTCCGAGCCCCGGTGGTGTAGTCCGGAAGCATGGCGGCCTCTCGAGCCGCAGGTCCCGGGTTCAAGTCCCGGCCGGGGCACCACGTGCTACCCCTCCTATCTGCGATAGCCAGGGGCTGAGGACAACGGGATTAGATTGGCTCCCCCACGCACCTTGAGTTAAACTATTACACGCTAGCACTAGCTAGCATTATAGTGAGGGGCGTCCCAGCTTTTGAGTGTGAGCAATGCGGTGAGGCATAT
>DQYM01000247.1 GCA_011040545.1 Candidatus Bathyarchaeota archaeon
GCCAAGAAGGGCCAGAATGGGCTTGCTATGAAGAGGTCCAGGGGCTCAGGTGGCATCCTGAAGGATAGGGTATCGCCCTTAGCCCAGAGGAGCTCCGCCCCTTTCGGCAATATGAAGCGCCAGAAGGCCCAGGAGCTCGTGTTAAAGAGCCTATCCTCAACTGTTGAGTTCAAGGATAAGCAGGGCCTTACATCACCAGGGGCTACCTCGCACTCGCCCTCCTCCCACTCCTGGAGGGGCTTGCTGAAGTAGGAGCTGAAGTTGATTTTGAATAGTAGCTCCCCACCATCCCTCACGGGAACATCTACCTTCCTCCAATCTGCCCTTAGCTCGTAGATCCTGCTCATATCCGTCTTGTTGTACCTGAAGTCCATGAGGCCCTTGCCAGCTAGGGTAAAGCTGATGCTTATGCTCTTGGCTGTATCGTTAAATGACATGCTTGCATCTCGGTAGTAAATGCCCTCAAGCCCCTTATCGGCCAGGTACGCCCTAATGGCCTCTGGCACGGTTGTTTCGTTGAAGGCACCTGCATGGGTCCTAGCTAAATCATAGATAGTAGCATTCAGCCCTGCAAGCTCTATCTGAACGGAAACCTCACCTACTGCTACGTATGCTGAAACGCTAACTGAGGCCTGAGCCACGCCAGCTAAGCAGGGTAGCAGGATTAGGAGCAGGAGCGCTTGGAGGGGGACAGCAGCTTTCATGCCTCGCCCCGCACCTAAGCAGGCAAGAAGGTTGAAAAAGCTTATGATGCCTTCTGGCAGGGCCATTGAATAATCCTTACGTTGGCTTGATGTAGATTAGAACATATAGGGTGCCTTGATGCCCACTGACCTAGTATCAAGGTCGTTTCACCATGCTCTTTCACGCGGGCTTACTGAAGTCTTATAAAGGTAGGGCCGTGAATCATGGTCGGTGGGAGGATGGCCGTAGTAGCCCCACCGCCGACGACCGTTGAGAGGCCTGGCACGGGCCTACTGCTAGCGGGCTGGATACTAGGCCTAATCGGCGTGCTGATATCGCTAGGCATCATAGCGTGGCTCATAATGCTGGTGATAGCTTATGTAGGCTGGTTCGCCCTAGATGTGCTACTGACGCTCTTCTACGTGCTCGGCCCCATAGCTTGGATCGGCTTGATAGGCTTCATCTTAGGCATCATAGGGACAATACTAGTATACGCAGCCTGGTCAAGGGCCAAGAGGGGTGAGCCAGCTGGCGCCCTAGGCATAACTGGAGGCGTCCTGCTGCTCATAAGCTGCTCTGGTGGCATAGGCTTCATTGGCGGGATTTTAGCCATAATCGGTGGCGCACAGGCTAGGTAAGCTCACTAAATCACAAGGGTTTTTTGTGGCCCTAAGGCCTTAAATTACTATTGCTCCCCTTCTCCTAGCTCTAGCTCCCCAGTCTCCTCAAGCTCTTCCTCTGGCACTGCCTTCTTTGGGGCTAACGTGAAATCAAGCTCGTAAGTAGCTCCTTGAAGCGTAAGAGCCCAGCCTAGTATAGTATGGCCCTCCTTCTCCTCAATCCTATCGGGTGCAGCATTTGCCCACCTCAGCTTATAGCCCTTTGGGAGCTTGAAGCTCAGTATCGTCTTCTGTGCATCATTTACTATGCGCTCGTAGAACCTCAGCCGCTTAGAATCCCATGTTGGGGATAATTCAAAGCTGAAGTCCACCCTGAAGGTAGCATTTGGTAGGACAGCCTGTGGCCTTAGGTACACCATAACGTAGTGAGCATTAGCCCTAAACTCAGAGGTTACAAGTTCTATTTGAGGCGATGACCACTGAAAGTTGTATGGCTTGTGCTTCATGGCCGTGGCCGCAAAGCCCCTCAGCCAGGGGAAGTATCCTCTTGCAACAGCTATTATTGAGTAATGCCACCTACCTACATCAGATGGTAGGAGCTCAACTAGTATGTTCTGCTCTAGCTTGCTGACTTGCACGCTCATGGCCAATAGTAGGGGGGAGAGGAGGCTATAAAAATTATGGTAAACCCTAGCTAGGGGAAGGGGCCTAGGCTACGCCTTAGGGCTAGAATCTAACATGGAGCTAGGAGCCATCATGCCCTCGTGCCCTGCTGGCCACTGGCCATGACAGGGGGAGCGTGTAGGCAGCTGGTAAGTAGGGAGAGGTTTATAAGAAGGCCTAGCCCTATGCTCACTAGGCCAGGGAGAGGGAAGGAGAAGGGCCAGAGGTGCGGGGGAAACGCCCGGTCTCATTCCGAACCCGGAAGCTAAGCCCCGCACCGTCCTCGGTGGTAGTTCGGTCTTCGGCCGAGCGAAGCCGAGGAAGCCCTTCTCCCCTAGTCTCCCCTGGCCTAGGCCCTCCTTGCTGAAGCTTATTTAGGCCCCTGGCATAGCAGCCTTGGCCGTGATGAGCGTCGGAACTTGAGAGGCTGCTGCCCATGACCGTAGCATAACGGGACCCTCTCTGAGCCACTACGGGCCTAATGGGCCTACTAGCAGAGGCCACGTGCCCTTAGGGCTACCTCTGCCCTCCTCAGGTCATCTAGCGTGTTTACGTTCAGGAATGTAGATAGGCCTGGATCTAGCTGCTTCAGTACGCTTGTTGAGATATACCTTACCCTACCAAGTGCCTTAAGGAAGGAGCCCATCCTTATGCCCTCACCTGACCTAAGCAGCTCTTCCCCGACCTCAGCAGCTCTACCTACCCTGTATGCTGCTTGGAGTGGCTCTACATAGCCGTTTGGCCACCTTGGGACAGAAGCATTCATGTAGCTCATTACATCTGCTAGGAAGTAGAGGACATCCCTTGATGCAAGGGGCATATCACATGCTAGAGCTAGGGCCTTCCTATGCTTGACAGCCTTTAGGCCACTTACAAGGCCAAGCAAGGGGCAGCTAGGGCCTAGGTCCTGTTCATCAATTACGATCCTTATGCCCTCAGCCCCTAGGAGCTTGGATAGGGCTTCACGTTGCTCCTCTGAGCTAACAACGACTACCACATCACTTGATAGGGAGGTAGCCACACGGAGGGCGTAGAAAATCATGGGCTTACCACATAGATCTACTAGGGCCTTGCTAGTGCCCCCAAGCCTCCTCCCCTGGCCACCTGCTAGCACCACCACCGAGAGCTCCAACTACACCACGTCCCTCAGGCGCTCCTACGCCTGCCTAGCAAGCTAAGGCTTAAATAAAAACATGCCTATCGCAAGCAGGAGCTGGCACCTTGGTAGAGGAGAAGTTAGTAGGTGGCCTTGAGAGCGCAAAGCTAAGGAAAGGCCTACTTAGCCTTGGTGGATATGGGATATTCGTAACGAGCAAGCGGATAATAGGGGTGAAGGCACGTGGTAGGTTTATCTTAAGGCTGTTCTTTGAGGGGCTTGGGGCAGCCTTCGGCAACGTCCCAGGTGCTCTTGGCCTTGCTGGTGCTTTCCTATCAAGCCTCCTAGCTGATAAGCTAAGTGCGAGCCAGCAGGCCAAGCTGATAGAGGAGCTTGATGAGAAGAAGGACTTTGAGCTTGGCAAGGGCGATGTAGCTGAGCTTGAGCTAAGGAAGCCAGGTATAATTAGGGGGCTTGGCCACCTCCTGATAAGGTCCAGCTCTGGCGAGAAGGTAAAGATACTCATAGATGCAGATGCGAAAAAGGAGTACGAGTGCCTCAAGGAGCTCCTAATAGCCTTCAAGCCAGAGGTACTGAAGCTGGTCTAAGCGCATGCTTACTCCTGGAGGAACTCCAGCTCCCTCACCAGCGACCTAGCTTCATCCATTTTGGCGGCGAACTCCTCCATGAGCTGCACCATGAGCTCAGTTGCGTAGGTCTTGCACTCACCGCAGATGCGGGCGCCAGAACGGCACTCCTCATATATCCTATCTAGCTCCCTATCATCCTCTATTAGGTGCTGCTTGAAGAGCTCAAATACCACGCACTTCTCAGGCTGGCCACCTAAGGCCCTCTGCTCAGCTAGGGAGCCCCTACCGCCAGTTAGGGCCTTCCATATCTTACGCTCTACGCTCTTCGGCTCCTCAGGGATTTCTATGCAGCTCTCAGGCACGGACTTGCTCATCTTAAGGGAGCCATCTAGGGATGGCGTAAACTTATGGTATATGCTAGCTGGTGGCGTAAAGCCGAACTCACGCTTAGTACGCTTCACTAGGTCCCTAGCTAGCCTTATGTGTGGATCCTGATCTATGCCAACTGGTATGACGCCTGGCATACGGGCCTTGAGCTGGGGGTGCAGTATATCAGCTGCGTCCAGGAGGGCTGCTACTACCTTGCCTGGCGTGAGGTCGCCATAGATAGCCATCATCTCAGCCATAGTTACCCTTCCAGAGAAGCGGGCCATGAGCTTGAGCACCGTCCTGTTCTCAGATTGGAAGTAGAACTTCGTCCTCTCTGGGTCCACGCCGAGGGCTAGGTAGGCAGGTATGTGGAACTCAAGAGCCCTCCTA
>DQYM01000255.1 GCA_011040545.1 Candidatus Bathyarchaeota archaeon
AGGCTAATACCGCTAGAGCCACTAGAAGAGGAAAGAGTTATCGTGGGGGTTGATACATCCTCAATTAAGATCGGTGAAACGAGGGAGGGCCTTCTGATAGCCCTAAGGGCAGCTATTGTATGGAGGAGCAAGCGCTCCTGTCGCTACCTACGCCTTGGCCCACTGCTATTTCACGTAACAGAGCAGAATAAGGACGAAATATACAATGAGCTAAGGCGCTACTGCCTTGGCCTCCCTGACGCAAGAGAAGCGCCTAGCCTTGCTTACATGCCCATGAGGTTAAGCACTATATTTGACCTATGGGCTAGGGAGCTTGCCTGCCATTTATTCTTCAACTCGGTGTTGGTATTTGATGGAGCCCTGGCCATAGGGCCAGATGGCGTGAGCCAGGCTCTCAGTGGCCTTCTAGAGCTTGCCCGCTCAAACGATAATTCTGTTATTGGCCTTTCTAAGTCAAGCAAGTTGGTAGTTATGGGCAAACCCCTACTAGAGCTTCTAAATGGCACTCCAGGCCCCTGCCTCCTTGAAATAGATGGCCAATTGCCAATTGCTCAATCAGGCATACAACTATTAGGGCGCATTCATGTAGCAAAACTTGCTCCATTTAGTTGCCCTTTCAGGCTTGATGTTGATGCTGCCCTACCACGTGATGATGGCATAAATGCTGTTAGGATGTTGCTGTCTAATGATGCAATATATGAGGGCTATCCTGAGACGCTTAGGCTAGCCCATATAATAGCTACCTTCACTGCTCCAGAGGTAATGGCCATGCAATTGATGCTCTCAAGGACCTATGGGCTTAGGATGATACGTAGGCCAGATGTCAGGAAGCTGCTCTTCGGCCCCTTTGGCACTGGAGGTGCTCAGGATTGAGGCTGTATAGGAAGGAAGGGGATACGCTGAAGGTCCTCTGCCTGCCAGATGAGGAAGTAGAGAAAGGCGATTACCTGCTTGTGGAGGAGCCAGAGCGAGGTCGTGCCCTACTGGCCCAGGTGATAGATGTCCAGTTCGCTAACATACCTGGCGTCCTTGAGGAACTCCTAAGGGATAGCATGGTAAGCTGCTTGGATTGTGGCCAAGACGTAGATCCTCTAGATCTAAGCTCCCACCTCGCCTACCTTGAGGATGCTAGGCTCCTCATCTGCAAGATAAGAGGGGGCTTGCTCAACGGAAGGCTAACCGACCACATGCATTGGCTCCCATCCCGCTCTAGATCCCGCATAAGGAGGTTGAGCACGGCAGAGCTGCTAGAGCTCTCTGGCGTCGGCAGGGAGCTGCCCATAGCCATAGGGGAGGCCATGGATGGCTCAAAAGTGCAAATAGATGCTAAGGCACTAGATGGCTCCTTAACCATAATAACTGGCAAAAAGGGGACTGGGAAGTCCCACCTAGCTAAGCTCCTCGTCCTAGGCCTAGTTAGATATGGGGCTACAGTGGTCATACTGGACCTAAATGGCGAGTACACGAGGCTTGGGTACAGCTGTGATGGAAGGCCAAATGAGTTCTACGAGAGGGTGCTTGTTCTTAAGCCTGGTGAGAACTTCAGGACCACGCTGGCTAAGGCTGGCCTCTCCGTGATGATGAACATAATGATCCATGCACTTAGCCTACCTGGTACATCAGCTAGGGAGTTCAAGCGCATATGGTATCATTTGAGCAGGCATGGCTCCTTAACGCTTGAGGGCCTTGAGAATGCAATTCGCTCTTGGAAGTGCAATGAGAACGTCAGGGATGCACTATTCTCCCGCTGCTATGCCTTATCAAGCTCTGGCTTCTTCACAGACGACCCCGCTGATGCCCTTGACCTAGAGGATGCCCTATTAGCTATTGAGGGCCAGGGAGGGGCCATAGTCATAAACCTTAGGGATCTTTCAGCTGTAGATAGGCGTGTTGTAGTTGAGTACGTGCTCGGCAAGCTAACGGAGCTCCTCTCAAAATGGATCCTAAGGGCCGTCTTCCTCTTCGCAGAGGAAGCACACCTCTACTTACGTGAAACCTACTGGGAGGACGTGGTAACACGCATGAGGCACCTAGGCATATTCACGACCTTCATAACGAACCAGCCAGATACGATAAGGGATAACATATACAGGCAAGCAGATAACATATTCCTCTTCAACTTCACAAACCAGAGGGACCTGGAGATGGTAGCTAGGGCCTCCCGTGTTGATGCGGAGACGGTTAAGGCCATAGCACGTGAGCTACCGCCAGGCCACTGCCTCATCATAGGCTCAGCTGCCAGGGACCTGCCCATTGTGGTGAGGGTGCGTAGGCTAGATGTAGATGCGATGGGGAGGACTCGCTACTTCTTTGAGGAAGCCCCAGCTACCCTGAAGCTAGAGCAGGAAATCGGCTAGGGCCTGAGGCAGATGTAGCTGTGTAGTACGGCTGAGGGGGAGGCCCTGCTTGAGCGAGAGCGTGGTAGGGGCTGCTAGGGGCTAGTGGGCTGGTGTGAAAGGCTTAAAAGGAGCGTAGTAGCATGGGGGCTCAGATGGGGTGAGGGGCAGGATGGAGTACATATACGCTGCCATGCTCCTCCATAGGGCTGGCAAGGAGATAAACGAGGAGAACCTAACCCGTGTCCTAGAGGCTGCTGGCGTTGAGGTAGATCCAATAAGGGTGAAGAGCCTAGTAGCAGCCCTGAAGGAGATAGATATAGATGAGGCCATAAAGGCAACACCAATAGGCTTTCCAGCAGTAGCAACTGCTGCCCCACCAGCTGCTGGCCCAGCGGAGGAAGCAAAGGCTGCTGAGGAGGAAGAGGAAGCTAAGGAGGAAGAGGAGGAGAAGGAAGAGGAGGAAGCCCTAGCTGGCCTAGCTAGCTTATTCGGCTAGGCTAAGGCTAGTGGCGGTGGTGCATTTGGCCCAATTCCCAGTAGAAGAATACAAAGTAGAATTATTTGATGAGCTTGGCTACATCCGCAAGCGCTGTCCACTCTGTGGCGAGTACTTCTGGACGCTTAACCCCGACCAGGAAACCTGCGGGGAGGCTACTGCGGAGGGCTGTGCCTACTACACATTCATAGGTAGCCCACCAACCAAGAAGGCATTTTCATATCGGGAGATGCGTGAGGCCTTCCTCTCCTTCTTTGAGGAGCGTGGGCACAAGCGGGTAAAGCCGTACCCCGTCGTGGCCAGGTGGCGTGATGACCTCCTCTTCGTCCATGCAAGCATCATAGACTTCCAGCCCTACGTTACGGAGGGGATCATGCCACCGCCAGCTAACCCGCTTGTAATAGTTCAGCCGTGCATGCGCTTCGTAGATGTAGATAATGTTGGCCCTACCTTCGGTAGGCACCTAACGGCCTTTGAGATGGGTGGCCACCACGCCTTCAACACGCCCGAGCAGGAGGTCTACTGGCGTGATGAGACCGTCCGCTTCCACCACGAGTTCGTAACCAAGGCCCTTGGCGTTAGGGATGAGGATGTCATATACAAGGAGGGCGTCTGGGTTGGCGGTGGTAATGCTGGCCCAGACCTTGAGACCATAATAGGTGGCCTTGAGGTAGCTACGCTAGTCTTCATGAAGTTCAAGGTCGTGAATGGCTCATTCCAGGAGCTCCCGATAAGGACTGTTGATACTGGCTACGGCATAGAGCGCTTCACGTGGCTTAGCCAGGGGGCCGTGAGTGCCTTCCACGCTATCTATGGTCGTGAGCTAGATAGGCTTGCTAGCCTAATTGGCCTAGAGCTCCCAGATCCGAGCCTGCTAGCAGGGCCAGCTAGGTACTCAAGCCTCATGACGCTCAAGAAGGGCATTAGGAAATCAGAGGCTAGGGCTAGGGTGGCAAAGGCCCTTGGCATGGATGTTGAAGAGCTAGAGGAGCTGCTGAGGCCAGTAGAGGCATTCTTCGCCATCCTTGACCACACTAAGTGCTTGATCCTGATGCTCGCTGATGGGGTTGTCCCATCTAATGTCCGTGAGGGCTACCTAGCTAGGCTCATGCTGAGGCGCACCTATAGGCTCCTAAGGCTGCTTGGGGCTGAGGAAGCCCTCATGGACTTAATAGAAGCTCAGCTCAAGCTCTGGAAGCGGGATTACGAGCGATTAGCCGAGAGCGAGGACTACATCATGGAGATAGTAGCCCTTGAGAGGGAGCGGTACAAGCAGACCATCTCAAGGGGGGTTGGGCTGGTTAGGCGCCTTGCTAGGGAGCTTAGGAAATCTGGCCTTAAGGAGCTGCCTGAGGATAAGCTGCTAGAGCTCTACGACTCACACGGCGTCCCACCTGAGCTTGCTGTTGAGGTAGCCCGCCAGGAGGGCCTCGTAGCTGAGGTGCCAGAGGACTTCTA
>DQYM01000232.1 GCA_011040545.1 Candidatus Bathyarchaeota archaeon
AGGAGCTTGTAGGCAGCCCTACCAGTAGCAAATATCAAGGCTATGTCAATTAGGTAGAGCAGCAGGGCTGGCCATAAGCCTGCGTACCTAGCTACCAAGCCCATTATTATAACCGTCCTAGCCGAGCAGGGCACTAGCACAACCGTTAGGCCAGCTATGGTCCTCTCCCTATCCGTCTCCATGATACGGCAGCCAACGCAAGCAGGCACATTACAGCCATAGCCAAGTATGAGCGGTATGAAGGCCTTGCCATGCAACCCCATCTTGTGCATTATTGGATCCATGAGGCAGGCTACCCTAGGTAGGTATCCACTATCCTCAAGTAAGGCTATTAGCACGTATAGGGGCAATAAGTATGGCAGGACAATAGCTAGGCCACCGAATAGGCCCCCAAGTAGGCCATTGCATATGACATTAAGAGCCCAAGCAGGGAGAGAAGGAGCTAGCAATAAGGATACATAGGGCACGACATAGGCATCAAAGAGCTCCTCCATGAAGCTAGCTATGATATTGCCAATGCCGAATATAAGTGCATATGCCCCTAAGGCCATAATGGCCAGTAGGGCATAGCCAGCTATCCTATGGCAGGTAATAGCATCTAGTTTCTCCTCAAGCGTCAGCCTTGGCTCCCTTGTGAACCTTGAAACTGCCTTCGCAAGCAGGCTAGCAATAGCATATCTCTCAGAGGCTATTACAACTGGCGATGGAGCACCATGTGCTTCCTCAAGCCTCCTAGCTAAGCGCTCAGCAAGCTCTAGTATGGCCTTACCTCCGCTTAGGGAGCCCACTAGGCGCTCTACCTCAGGGTCCCTCTCAAGCAGCTTTATGGCCACCCAACGAGCTGGATACTTTAGGTTCTCTTGGCTCGCATGCTTTTTGATCTCCTCTGCTAGCTCACGAATGCAACGCTCAACATCTTCCTTGAACTCAAATGGAACTGATTTCCTTGCCTCCCTTCCCTCCGCAACTGCTATGACGGCCTCTAGGAGCTCCTCAAGCCCCTTGCCAGTTATAGCTACCGTGGGCACAACTGGGACGCCAAGTAGCTCGGAGAGAGCCTTATGGTCAATTCTTATTCCCCTTCTAGCAGCAAAATCAACTTGATTTAAGCAAACGACTAGCGGGGCCTCAAGCTCCATGAGCTGTAGCGTTAGGTATAGGTTCCTCTCAAGGGCTGAGGCATCAATGACATCCACAATTACATCTGGCCTCTCAACAGCTATGTACTCCCTAGCCACGAGCTCCTCTTGGGAGTAGGCCGAGAGGCTGTAGATGCCAGGCAGGTCAAGCACCCTGATCCTATAGCCCTTGAAGTACAGCGTCCCCTCTGCCCTCTCAACCGTCTTGCCAGGCCAGTTCCCAACCGTTTGGTTAAGGCCAGTTAGCTGATTGAATAAGGCGCTCTTCCCCACGTTTGCATTTCCAGCTAGGGCCACCTGAAGGACCTTCTTACGCTTGCTTCCCCGCCCCTCTGCCTCCACCGACCTGCACCAAGTTAGTCTATCCTAACTTGCTAATAAGATTGATTATTGGACATGGCACGAAATCATCAAGAACTCGTCTAACCAGGTGGGAGGGGGCCTGGGCGAATTATGGGCTCCACGAGGACCTTGGAGGCAATCCCCCTGCCAAGCAGGAGCCTAGTTCCACGTACCTCTACCTCTATTGGCCCCATTAGGGCATTCTTCCTCACCACACGGACTACCGTTCCAGGCGTTATGCCCATATCAGCAAGCCTCCTAGCTACGTTGTAGCCAGCCACTACTCCCCTGACTACTGCCTCAGAGCCAGGGCCAAGGTCGGCTAGCGTAGTGCCCCCTGGCCCCTGGCCCAGGCCCCTCCTGCCCCAACGCCACCTATATCCCATATTCCCACTTCTTAGGCTAATCTAACTTAGGGAGCACGCTTATAAGTATTGTCCTTAGGTAGCTCCTCTACTTATTTGATAGGCAGAGGTGCTTTCCTTCCCTTATGCACCTTAAGCACTTAAGCCCAGCTGGGGCATTGGTGAGGAAATCAGCTATCTTCTTAAGTGCCTGAACGCTTTCATCATGTAGGACATGCTCCATAGCACAGGCATCTTCCTCCGCTGTCTTCTCGCTTACGCCAAGGGCTAGGAGCAGGCTCTTAAGGGATTCGTGTCTTGCTAGAATGGCCATAGCTATGGCCATCCCTTCCTCAGTTAGCCTTACTACTCCGTAGCGCTCGTATATTACAAGGCCCCTTGCCCTTAGCTTCTTAAGCATCTGCGTTACGCTAGGTGCCCTTACGTTCAAGGCCCTTGCGATCTCAAGCACTCTTGCGTATCCCTTCTCCCTTGAGAGCACATATATGGTCTCTAGGTAGTCTTCTGCTGACTTAGATATTCTATCCCTACCCTCGCTAGCCACCTGCTTCCTCAACCTCACTAAGGGATTAGGCAGCACGTTTAAATGCCTTGCTCTCACTCTCTGATGGTCGTACATGGAGGAGCTAGGGAGGGCGATGGCGGGGAGGGTTAGGGCATTTGTTGGCCCAGACGCCTCACTGGCCCTAGTTGGCCCCTTAGGTGAGCTCCTCTGGTCGTCCATGGATGATGAAGAAGCGGCATACATCTCCGACATAGTCCGTAAGCTCTCAGGCTTCCTCTCACGAGGTGATTATTACGTAGGTAGCCTAAAGGGGAAGAAGGTAATAGTCCTGAAGGCAACCGATAAAGTATGCTTGGCTTTAGTTGCAGAGGCCAAAGAAGGCGTTATGCTATATGCCCTTAGATCTCTATTAAATGCATTCCCAGAGAAGATAGCCGAGCTTGAATCTAAGGTAGCTGAGGAGGCCATTAGGGCAGAGCTAGAGGTGTGCCCAGTAGAAGTCCTAGATCCAGCCTCAGGCCGTGAGGTAAAAGTAGTGCCTGCAGATGCCATTCCTTACGTGCCTGAGGGCATAGCACCTAGGGCGATTAAGCTAGATAGCCGTTTAATAGACATCCTTAGGGTAGTAGATGGCAAGACGGTAGCAGATATAGCCCGTGAGCTAGGAATGGATGTTAGGGAGGCCTGCGAGCTAGTAGCTAGGCTCCTGGAGGAGGGCGTGCTTAAGGCTAAGGTAGCTGAGGAGCTAAAGGGCGATTACAATATAGTCTTCACTCCTAAGGCAGCCCTTGGGGATAGGGAGGTCCTAGCTAGGGAGGACATAGGGCTATTTGAGAAGTTCATCTTAATGAACATTGGGCGTGGCCTCACGGTCCTAGAGCTATCCTGGGGGCTAAGGGGCCTTGGGCTTGACCTCAAGCCCGATGATGTGCTATCGCTCCTCAAGAAGATGGAGGAAGCTGGGTTGATCGTGAGAGGGCCATGAGGTGGCCTAAATCACTTCTTCTCCCTTGGCTCAAAGCTTAGGCACTCACCTCCCTCTATCCTAGGCTCCTTTAGCTTACAGTAGCGCCCCTCTGAGTTGTGCTTACATCCCCTTTCATTACAGGAGAGCCTAAAGTCCTTAGTCTTCCTTATCACATTGCTTCTACACTTAGGGCAGAAGTCTGGCCTCTGAGTAGCCCACATCCTCTTGCCACAGACCAAGCACACGTAGCCCCTTAGCTTCACCCACCTCCCCTGTGCTCCCGCCACGCTAGCCCACCTAGCGCTCAGGGTTTAAGGGCTAGGGGACCTAAAGGCTATCGGTGAAGTGGTGGCGGGGATGGCTATCCTGAGGGCGAGGTTCAAGCTATGGATAGAGCTAGATGGTGAGCCCCTGCTTGGCGAGGGTGGCTACGAGCTCCTAAGGGCCGTTGAGGAAGTGGGCTCCATAATGGGGGCCTGTAGGCGATTGAGGCTCTCGTATAGGAAGGCCATGAGCTACCTACGCAAGATGGAGCAGCGATTGGGCAGGAAGATGGTCAGGACGAGGAAGGGCGGTAGGGGCGGTGGTGGAGCTGAGCTAACAGAGGACTGCAGGGAGCTCCTAGATGCCTATGAGGCCCTCAAGCTAGCTGTTGAGAAGACGCTCAAGGAGAAGGCCCCACCCATACTTGGCTCCCTCTGGGCCAGAGGATCCTGATCAGCACGATGGGCCTATGCTCCACTGAGGATAGCATGCCCCACGTTACGCCAGTGAGGCCAACGCCAAATCGGGAGGCCATCTCCCATACATCCCTTCCAGCACCATGCCCCATTACCTTGCTAGCTGCTGAGGCAAGCCTAAGGGCTAGCTCAGGTGCTATACCTGGCCTGCTTGAGGCAACTGGCGTTGGATAGCTCTTCAGGCCTAAGGCATTGCCGAGCAGGTAGGCTATTATGCCCAGG
>DQYM01000158.1 GCA_011040545.1 Candidatus Bathyarchaeota archaeon
GAACATACTATCTGGCCTTATATGTGCTGAGCCAGGGAAGGAAGTAGCTACGTGGATATCCTTTGTGGATTTAACCAATACTGGCCTAAGCCCAGAGGATCTAGTTAAGAAGCTATCAAGCTTGGATGCCGTCCTTGAGGCCAAGGTAGTTGGGCTGAAGCTCAGCGACCTAGTGATAGATACGTTCTCATTTCCAACCACGTTCCTAACCAGGCGAGTAGTGCTATTTGATATAGATGCTGTAGCTGCCATGCTTGATTGGATTGACAAGACGTTTGAAACTGGTGGCCACGCCATACTATACGAGATGGGGCAGCAGGCTGGCAGGGCTGTTGCTAAGAGCCTCAAGAGGAAGTTCGGCCTGAAGGGCCCAGATGTCCTCAGGGCCATCCTGGCCTTTAGCACGGCCATGGGCTGGTTCAAGTACGAGGTGAGGTTCCTAAGCCTAGATCCACCGAGCGTGTCCATTAAGCTCCTCAGCTCCTTTGAGTGCTCGCCTTTTGAGAAGTGCTCTAGTAGGCCTAGGAGCCACTTGATAAGGGGCTTCCTAGCAGGCGCCTTTGAGGAGGCCTTTGGCGTTAAGGCAGTAGCTAGGGAAGTAGCCTGTCTAGCCAAGGGAGATGACTTCTGTGAGTTCATCATAGAGGCAAGGACCGAAAGAGCTTAGGCTGGCCTAATAAACGAAGTCGTAGAGCTCCTCTGGCCTTGGGAATGGGCTTTCTAAAGCGAACTTCATGGCCCTATTTACTTCTCCTTCTACTTCCTCCTCTATGGCTTTGAGCTCTCCCTCGCTTGCTACACCATGCCTTAAGAGGCGCTCCCTCAAGCGCCTTATCGGGCAGCGTGCCTTCCACGCCTCTACCTCCTCCCTGCTCCTGTAGGCCGTCCCTGGGTCGCCGACGTGGTGGCCAAGCCAGCGGTACGTCTTGCACTCTATTAGGGCTGGCCCCTCCCCACGCCTAGCCCTCTCAACAGCCCACCTAGCAGCCCTGTACACGGCTATTACATCATTACCATCTACTACGAGGCCAGGGATGCCGTAGCTCACGGCCCTAGTGGCTATATCACGTACAGATGTTGAGCGCCAGACGGGCACTGAAATGGCATACTGGTTGTTCTCACATACATACACAACGGGGGCCTTCCAGATGGCTGCTAGGTTCAGGCCCTCGTGGAAATCCCCTATGTTGCTTGCCCCATCGCCAAAGAAGCAGGCTACAACCTGGTCGGTGCCCTTCAGCCTAATAGCTAGGCCAACGCCAGCAGCTATTGGTATGTTTGATCCTACTATTGGGCAGGAGTAGAGGACGCCCTTCCCTGGGAAGCAGGGCCTCATGGAGCCCCCACGACCTCTGTTGAGGCCAGTAGCACGACCTAGTATCTCAGCAGCAAGCCTATCTAGTGGCACCCCCTTAGCTATGCTATGGGCATGACCCCTGTGCGTGGAGAGAACATAATCATCTGGCCTTAGGCAAGCGCAAACGCCTGCTGCAACTGCCTCCTGCCCTATATAGACGTGGGCTGAGCTAGGGACTAAGCCACGCCTATAGAGATCTGCTATGCTCTCCTCAAAGCGCCTTATAGTAAGCATGGTTCGGTAGAGGCGGAGCAAAGTGGCCTTATCAAGCCCCCCAAGCTCATCAGCAGTTGATGGGCTGGCCTCGGCCAAGGCTGGCACCAGCCTAGCTAGCCACTAGGTCGTTAAAACCTTCCCATAAGGCCATCAGTAGTAGGGGTGCTCCCTTGAGCCCACTATGGCCCCTCCTATGGCACCGCCTATGAGGCCTAAGAGGGCATCAGTAAGTGATGCTAGGAGGAGCCATATGCCACCGAAGAGGGCCATGAGGAAGCCAGCTAGGCCCGCCAGCAGGGTGGTGAAGAACATCATCAGCACTATGAGCAGGAGGGCACCTACTATGCCACTTAGGAAGCCAGCCAAGGCCCCCCTGCTGGCCCCACCACCAGCTATGATGCCAGCCACCATGCCAGCTAGTATCGGGCCTATTATCGGGATCCAGCTTAGGAATAGCATGGCTATGAAGCCCATTATCACGCCAAGTATCAAGCCCATGCTCCCACTGCCACCACTAGGCTCCCCACGACCTTATAAATGAAGTGGCATCATGAGTCCTAGCATGGGTAACGGTAGCCTTAGGAGGCGGTTTAGGGACTTCCAAGCACTCCCGTACAGGTACGATGCCTGGTTTGATGAGCATCCCACAGCCTATGCCTCTGAACTTATGGCCCTAGTGCTTGCCATGCAAGGGGCCTCTGGCCTAGGGCTTGAGGTCGGCGTTGGGACAGGGCGTTTTGCAGCTCCCCTGGGCATCCAGGTTGGCCTTGATCCAGCTGCTAGCTGCTTGATGTTGGCCAAGAGACGTGGCGTTATGTGCGTAGCTGGGGTTGGCGAGGAGCTACCTTTTAGAGCTAATGCCTTTGATCTAGTGGCCATCTTATTTACATTTTGCTTCCTAGAGGATCCAGGTAAGGCCCTTGAGGAGGCTAGGAGGGTGCTCAAGCCAGGTGGCGTGGTTTTGGTAGCCATAATAGATAGGGAGAGCCCACTAGGCCAACGGTATATGGAGAAGAAAGCAAGGGGGCACCTATTTTACAGGGATGCAAGGTTCTTCACGCCTAGCGAGGTAGAGGGCATGTTGAGGGATCGGGGCTTCACGGATATTGCTTTTTACCAAACCATATTTGGCCTCCCTGAGGACATTGAGGGGCCACAGGTAGCCATGCCAGGATATGGGCAGGGGGCCTTCGTGGTGGTGAGGGCTAGGAGGGGTAGCCCATAGGGTTTAGTTGTGGGTCGGCCCGTCACGAGCTCTTCATTCCTGCCCCGTTCAGGTCAGGCTGGGACGGCTACCTCATCCCCGCTCAGCACTTGCTATGGCCTTAGATAAGCCTTTAGCTCGGCTTGGGAGGCGCTTCCTCAACGCCCTAAGGGTGCCAGAGACATCTAGGACGTGGATGGCTAGGGGCCTGCCATCAAGCTCGGTTATAGATGCTATAGCTGCCCTAACTGGCGTTAAGCACTTGTGGGCACACCTGATTATAGCTAGACCTGTACTAGCATCGTATTCTATGAGCTTTAGCCTTGCATCTGCTGCTTTATCCTCGCCAAAAAGCTCTATTATGGCATTTAGTATGGCCTGCTCTAGCTCCCTTGCTCCCCTTGGCACTGAGCCCTCTAGCATTAAGGCTAGGTAGCGCCTCCTATATCGCCTCATGGCAGTTATCCCCCTTCCTTACGAGCCTAATGCCTGGTGCTATGAAGTTAGGATCAAGCTTTGCCCTGTTCCTCTCCACAAGGCTAAGAGGGATGTTGGAGATAGCATCTAGGGCTTCCTCAAGGCTTAATCCAAGAAAGGTTGCAAGACAGGCAAGCTCCCTTGGCTTCCTCATCAGTATTGGCCTATCTGCACCACTTGATATTACAATTGGCACTCCATACTCCCTAGCTATTGCCACTTCCTCCCTGAGCACCGCTAAGAGCTTGATCCTACTTAGCTTATCAAGCTTGAATAACGGCATGATTTCTATCTCAAGTGCGCAATTTGAGCTTGAAGCTAGCTCTGCCTCCGCACCATCAAAGAACCTTCGTCCTGCCTCAGGGGGGAACAACAGTAGGTCAACTCGCCTGTCCCTAGCAGCTACACGAGCGACCTCCTTGTTCTGGCAGATCACGCCTATTAGCTCAAACCTCCTCCTAAGCCTCCTCAGGGCAGAGAGGAGGTCATTACGCCCCCTTGCCCTTACATCGGTTCTAGTTACGAAGTCTAGGCCTAGCTCAGAGGCCATGGCCTTGAGCTCCCTGGCCCTGTGGCGTGGCAGCTGAGGCTCAAGGGGGATGGCCACGAGCCTGTAGCCTAGGCAGGCTGCCCTCTCCAGGATGCGCCTTAACTCCTCATCAGAGCCAAAGTAACAGGCTAAGCGTAGGTCAGAGAACGCTCTCAAGGCCCTTAGCTACCTCCTCAAGTGCCTTCCTCACATCCTCTACGTTGGAGCTCGCAAGGGGGGCCCTCATCCAAATAGGGTCTACCTCACATAGCCTCACCTGGCCTAAGAAGGCCCTTTGCTTATCTAACCTTATGAAGAGGGAGCCCTTGCTAATCCTAAGCTCAAGGCTAGCTATTAGCTCTAAGCGCTCTAGCTCAGGGAGGCTAGCTAATACGTGCCTTAGGATGTCGGAAGCCAAGCCCCTATCCCTTATCCTAATCCTAAGCAGCCTAATTGGGTTGCCGTAATGCCCCTTGAACTCCTTGACCTTAACC
>DQYM01000090.1 GCA_011040545.1 Candidatus Bathyarchaeota archaeon
GCCTTCGTCCTAGGCCCTATGGCCCCCTCAAGCACATCACGCTTGGGCTCGTAACCTGGCCCTAGGTCCACGAACACGCATCTGCCACCGACCAGCTTAACTAGGCTTGGATACACAAACCAGGTGGGGGCGGGCAGGAGGATCTCATCACCAGGGCCTACGGTGGCCTTTAGGGCTAGGAAGAGGGCAAAGCTTGCTCCAGGCGTTACTAGGACCTCCTCTGGACCTGCTTTAATGCCAAAAAGGGATAGATGCTCACAAATAGCCTCCCTTAGCCCAGGCAAGCCCTCAGTCGGCCCGTAATGCGTTAGCCCCTCGTCAAGCGCCCTCTTGGCCTCAGCCACCACGTGCTCTGGCGTCGTGAAGTCTGGCTCGCCTATGTCAAGCCTCAGCAGGCCCTCGCCCTGGCTAGGCAGGGCGTCCTCACTCCGTCTTCGCTAGGATTATCTCTATGGACGACACGAACCTCGGTGGGTCGCCGACCTGCTCAGTGCCTATGCTTATGTTCTCTACGTCAACGCCCGTCAGCATGCGCTTCACTATTTCAGCAACGGTAACCGCCGTTGATATAGCTCGGCCCCTGGCCTTGAGGGCGACCTTCGTGCTGCCAGCGTTGAACTGCATGGCGACTGCAGCTACGTAGTTCATGGCAGGCTTCCTACCCACCAGTATGGTTGGTATCTCCGACGCCATCTCCACCACCTTGGCCCACGAGGCCCGCTCTAGCACGCTTAATTAAGCTTTCGGACCTCCCTGCCGAGCAGTGCCCTCAGCGGTATGTCCTGGCTGCTCCCATCTGGTAGCATCCTCCTAATGGTTATGGGCAGTATGCCACGCTCAAGCTCCATTATGGCTATTAAAATTGGATCTGATGGGGCCTCATCTGGTGGTATGAGTATTGGGGCGCCCATAGCGATCTGCAGCGTCCTAGTCTCAATTATCCTAGCACGTTCGTACTTAGTTAGCTCTGGAGGGCCTATGCATATCTCCTTCTCTAGCTCATCAGCTGAACTCACTTAGCGATTCTCCCCCAGCTCCAGCTTCCTCGCCTTCCTCAGGCCCCTTTGGTGGCCCCTTCTCCTTCAGCCTTGATGCAGCTATTACATCATCTATCTTCAGTATCATGGTGGCTGCTTCAGCAGCTGACTTTATGACCTGCTTCTTCACTATGACTGGCTCAAGGACCTCCTTCTCACGCATGTCCTTGTGGGCGCAACCGCTCATTACATCAATGCCTGCCCAGATGTGGCCCTTCTTGTGCATGGCCGTGAGCTCAGACATTATATCTATCGGGTCTAGGCCAGCGTTCTCAGCAAGCGTTATCGGTATGGACTCAAGGGCACTAGCAAATGCCTCAACTGCCTTCTTCTCCTTCCCAGGCAGCCCCTCAGCCCAATCACGTAGCCTCATGGCGAGCTCAAGCTCAGGAGCCCCACCGCCAGCTACTATCTTGGGCTCCTCAAGCACATCCTTTATGACGCAGAGGGCATCGTGGATAGAGCGCTCAGCTTCATCAACAACCCTCTCGCTACCGCCCCTTATGAGTATGGTAACGCTCCTCGGGTTCTTGCAGCCCTCCACGAACACCATCTTGTCCTCGCCCACCCTGCGCTCCTCAACGAGCTCTGCCTCGCCTAGGTCCTCGGGCTTCAGGTCATCTAGGTTCGTAACGATGCGGGCGCCAGTGGCCTTGGCAAGCTTCTCCATATCCGACTTCTTTATGCGCCTCACGGCCAGGATGCCCGCCCTAGCTAGGAAGTGCTGGACCATGTCGTCTATGCCCTTCTGGCAGAGGACGACATTGGCACCAACGCCCTTTATCTTCTCAACCATCTCCCTCATCATGCGCTCCTCTTCCTTTAGGAAGGCCTCCATTTGCTCAGGCGTTTCAATGTGGATCTTAGCATCAAACTCCGTCTTCTCAACCTCAAGTGGGCAGTTTAAGAGGGCTATCTTGGCCTTCTCAACACGCTTTGGCATGCCTGGGTGAACGACCTCCTTATCAAGCACTATGCCCCTGACGAGCTGTGTATCGGTTATAGAGCCACCTGGCTTCTTCTCAACTTTAACATCATCAACATCTACCTTGAACTTCCCATCGGCTTCCTCAGCTACCATCAGCATGGCCTCAGCAGCTAGCTCGGCTAGGTGCTCACGGTGCTCAGCCACCAGCTTGCTGGCCATAGCCGTCATAGCGACCTTCTTCAGCACCTCCATGTCCTTTGGATCAACTGGCATGGCTATGGCATCAAGCTCCTCAAGTGCTTTCTGGGCAGCCTTCCTATAACCATCTAGGATTATAACTGGGTGGACATTCTTATCTAGCAGCTGCTCAGCTTGGGCTAGGAGCTCGCCAGCTACGATAACAGCCGTAGTAGTGCCATCTCCAACTTCATCGTCCTGCGTCTTAGCAACCTCAACCATCATCTTAGCTGCTGGGTGCTCAATCTCCATCTCATCTAGTATGGTCCTGCCATCGCTCGTGATGGTAACATCGCCAAAGCTATCAACGAGCATCTTATCCATGCCCTTGGGGCCAAGAGATGTCTTTATGGCCTCAGCCACGATCCTAGCAGCCATTATGTTGGCGTATAGGGCCTCACGCCCCTTCCTACGAGTTGTCCCCTCCTTCAGTATCAGGACGGGTATGCCAGTTGCTGGTGCTGCCATCACTACACCCCCAGGCCGAGGCTGAAAGCCGAGGCCATAATATAAGCTTTTTCCGTGCTATGCGGAGCTGAAGCTCAACCAGGAGGGCTAGCTAAGCGTTTATATCCCATGGGGCTGCTGTGCCCTGGGCAGCTGGAGGTGCTAGTGCTGGCCCTGCTAAGCCTGCTGCCAGGCCTAGAGGGCGTAGACATCATGGACTTAATCATATATGTCATCTTCATATTCATCTCCATGGCCATCTTCACGTTATTTGGCCAGAGGATCCAGGTCTGGAGGCTCCTAAGCCAGGTCAAGGCCTCCGTCCACAAGCTGAAGATGATGAGGGATGAAGGGCGTAGGATCGCCATAGAGGCGCTTGAGGAGCTAGGAGCAGATGGGGATGGAGTAGCCAGGGAGGTAGATCGCTTCATTGAGCACTTCGCCATAGAGCCTGAGAGCATGGACCCCGCTGGCGTTGTCTGGAAGCTTGAGCGCATACTAGATGTAAGGGAGCAGAAGTTCCTAGATGAGGTAAGGCGTATAGCACCTGAGGCAAGCGATGATGAAGTCCATAACCTTGAGGGCCTACTTGAGGCTGCCCTTGCGCTAAACGTGCTTTACAAGGTCGTTAGGCACTATTACTTGCTCGGCAAGAAGACGGCAAGCCTATACATAATAGCCCAGCTCCAGATGCTCATGCCACTTATAATGAAGGCAGCTAGGGCCTATGCAGATGCCCTCGTGGCCTTCAGGGATGGCCAGCCGATAGGAGATGGAATAGGGGCGCTTGTAGCAGCTAAGCTAATGCACGGTAGGCCAATCAAGCAGATAGCCAAGGACACGGTGGTGGCAGAGGTAGAGCTAGATGGGCGCCTGGCCTACGTGGTGAAGGCAGAGGGGCCTGGGGCTAAGGTCGGTAAGCCAGGTGAAGCTGTTAAGAAGCTATTAGAGGAGCTTGAGGGCGTGAGGGCCGTGATATTTATAGATGCAGCCGTGAAGCTTGAGGGCGAGAAGACAGGCGAGGTCGTGGATGGCATAGGCGTGGCCATCGGGGGGCCTGGGGTTGAGAAGTTCAAGGTAGAGGAGATATCGCTAAAGCACAAGGTCCCCTTCTACTCCATCCTCATAAAGGTAGATATAAGCGAGGCTATATCCCCCATGAAGAAGGAGGTCGTTGAGGCTGCTGATGAGGCCGTTAGCAGGCTTAAGGAATTAATAGGGGAGGTAACGGAGGAAGGGGATAAGGTCATCATCGTGGGCGTTGGCAATACGATGGGCATAGGGCAGTGAGGTGGTGCTATGTCGGCCAGGGCTAGGGCTCTCACGGGCCTCATCCTCCTGGGCATGTCCATAGCCCTATTCTGCGTGGCCATGTTTAGGGTGCTCGTAGGGGATTGGAACATGGGCCTTTACCTAACCGTGATATCCTTCATGCTCATGCTAGCCTCAGCCTTCATAGCTGCTACAACTACCTCAGCTGCCTTCGTGCCGATAAGGACATTTAAGGTGAGGACGGAAATAACATGCCCCTCCTGTGGCTTAAAGGAAACACGCCCATTTGAGAAGGGCGATTATATATTCAAGCCTGCTGAGGAGTGCCCAAGGTGCGGTAAGGAACGCTA
>DQYM01000251.1 GCA_011040545.1 Candidatus Bathyarchaeota archaeon
CAATAGACCCCCGCATCTGCGAGGCCTCAGACGCAGGCGAGCCCTTCATAGTAAAGCACAAGGACACGCCAGCTGCAAAGGCATTCCTTGAGATAGCTGAGAAGATTGAGGCATTCTGCGAGGGAGGCGAATAGAGAGGGAAGCTGCCTTGGGCGAGGGGGAGCTACCAGAGGCCAAGATATACGTGCTGGTTGATGATTACGCTAGGAGGAGGGGCTTCATAGGCCAGCATGGCTTCTCGGCCCTCATTGAGCTTAAGCGCCCTGATGGGGCCACGAGGGTCTTAGTTGATGCTGGCCAAGATGCACGCGTTATCCTAGCGAATGCAAGGAGGCTTGGCTTGGACCTAAGCCAGGTGGATGCCGTGCTCATAACCCATGGCCACTACGACCACGCAGGTGGCCTTCTAGAGCTCCTAAGCGAGGTTGAGCTAAGGAACAAGCCAGTTATCATACATCCAGATGCCCTTAAGCCTAAACTTGCCTTTAGGGCTGGCAAGCTAGTCTCAGCTGGCGTCCCAGGCTTAAGCGAAGATGTAATTAGGGCGAGGGGGGCTATTCCCCTCGTATCCAGGGGCTCCCTTAAGCTAGCAGATGGCATTCTAACTACGGGCGAGGTAAGGCGCCAAACGGATTTTGAACGTGTTGAGGGCTTCTACACCGTAGGCCCAGGTGGGCTTGTTGAGGACCCCATGCTAGATGACCAGGGCCTAGTGGTAGAGCTCCCAGCTGGCTTGATCATCATAACTGGCTGTGCCCACTCAGGCGTGGTAAATACGATCCTACACGCCCAGGAGCTAACTGGCAGGGAGCACGTGTTGGCCGTAGTAGGTGGCTTCCACCTTGAGGGCGCAAGCCAGGAGGTGCTAGATAGGACGGTAGAGGCCCTCAAGCGAATAAGCCCTGAGCAGGTGCTAGCCTGCCACTGCACTGGCCTAAGGGCGTTCTGCAGGCTCCAATCTGCCTTTGGGCCTAAGTTCAAGCGCCTATCATCAGGTAGCGTGATCAGCATAAAATCATCCTTAAAAGCATAGCTAGGGCAGAAGCACTGGTAGGCCTTGGGCGTGCTCTGCCTCAAGGTTAGGCGTGAGGAAGCAGAGGTAGCCCACGAGCTGCTGAAGGGCATGGGCTTGCTAAACCTAGCCTTTGAGCCAGCAAGGGATGGAGCTTCTGTTTTCTTCCCGCTCACTAGGCGACCAGGGCCAGGTGAGCTCACGGCCATGAAGGGCTCCCTCTCCTGCTTTGAAATCGTTGAGGTTGAGCTAAGGCCAAGGGAGGCCCGACCATCCCTTCAGGAGCTCCTCTCACGCTCCCTCCCGCCCAGGCTGGTTGAGGAGGCACCTAGGTCATTTGATGTAATCGGCGATATAGCCATCGTGGAGATCCAGCCTGAGCTCTGGCCGTACAGGCACGAGGTTGGCTCTGCCATAATGGCCCTCCAGAAGCACGTTAGGCTCGTCCTAGCCAAGGGAGGGCCAGTATCAGGCCCATTTAGGCTTAGGAGGCTGGTCCCGATAGCTGGCTATGGCCCAACTGAAACAACGCATAGGGAGCACGGCTGCATCTTCAAGCTTGACGTTGCCCGTGCCTACTTCTCACCACGCCTCTCATACGAGCACGCTAGGGTAGCAGGGCAGGCTAGGCCAGGTGAGCTAGTTGTAGATATGTTTGCAGGCGTAGGCCCCTTCTCCATAATAATGGCTAAGAGGGAGCCCAGCGTGCTAGCCTACGCCATAGACGCAAACCCAATTGCCTTCCACTACCTAGCCATGAACGTGAGGGCGAACAAGCTAAGGGGCTCCGTGGTGCCAGTGCTCTCAGATGCGAGGAGGGCCATCCAGAAGGCCCTCAGGGGCCTAGCAGATAGGGTCATAATGGACTTACCTGAGAGGGCACATGAGTTCCTAGATGCTGCTTGCCTAGCCATAAGGCCAAGCGGTGGCCACCTGCACTTCTACACATTCGCTGGAGCGCCTGAGCCCGAGAAGGAGGCCGTTGAGCGCCTCAAGGCTGGCGTTGAGGCTGCTGGAAGGAGCGTTGAGGCCGTGCTCCTAGCTAGGAAGGTAAGGCCCATTGGGCCATACAAGTGGCAGGTAGCCGTAGATGCCATAATATCATAGTACCTCTAACCGCACGATTACCTCTGTTCCTGGATCCCTTAGGGCCTTGATGAGGCTTCTAGATAGGTCCCTAGCAGCCTTATTCGCCCGAATGGCTATGGTCCTTGGGCAGATGAAGCCGCTCCTCCGCACCACCATGTCGGTTGGGTGCTCAAAGGGCAGGGCTGGGTGGCCTCTAGCGAGGACGACCTCCCTTAGGCCCCTGGATGGCACTTCTATGGTTATCCTTATCAGGGCCTCCTCCCTCCTTGCAGCTCGCTTGAAGGCCGTGCTCAGGTCCCTAGCAGCCTTATCTGCCCTAACGGCAATTATGCAGTCCCCCCTCGGCGTTAAGTGGGCCTCACGGGTTATCTCAAATGTAGTTGGGTGTGTTGCCCTTATGTTAGGGTGGCCCCTCGCCCTCACGACCTCAACGGCCATCGGCATGGCCAAAGCCTAAAGGGAGGGGCGATAAATACAGCTTGGTGAGCGAGCCTTTGCCCAGCCTAGAGCAGGAGTATGAGAGGAAGTGGCAGGAGCTAGTATCAAGGTTGGTAGCAGAGGGCATACTTAAGTCGGAGGCCATCATAAGGGCCTTCAGGAAGGTGCCAAGGTATAGGTTCCTCCCAGATAGGCTTAAGCCACATGCCCACTACGACACGCCACTACCAATAGGATTTGGGCAGACGGTTTCTGCGCCACACGGCCTAGCCCCTATGGCCAAGAGGGCCTAGGGGCTGGTCGGGCGAGACATGGTAGCCATAATGAATGAAGCCCTAGAGCTGAAAGCTGGCCTAAGGGTGCTGGAGGTCGGGGCAGGCTCAGGCTGGCATGCAGCTACCGTAGCTGAGGTCGTAGCACCTTCTGGTGCACCAAGGGGGGAGTGGGGCCACGTATGGACAATAGAAATAGTACCAGAGCTAGCCCTAATGGCCAGGAAGAACATAGAAGAAAATGGCTTCTCAGATAGGATCACCGTTTTGCATGGTGATGGCTCCATAGGCTACCCATCTGAGGCACCATATGACCGAATACTCGTAACGGCAGCTGCACCCGACATACCGAGGCCACTGGTGGAGCAGCTAGCTGATGGTGGTATCCTACTGGTCCCCACTGGGAGCCTCTACTTCTTCCAGAGGCTCCTGAAGGTAAGGAAGAAGGGAGATGAGATCCAGGTCCAGGACCTAGGTGGCGTTGCCTTCGTGCCATTGAGGGGGAAGTACGGGCACAAGCTCTGAAGGCTTATAAGGTCAAGTGGATAGTGCGTCCTGGGGCCTTTCATGGCTGGTTCAAAGGCCGTTAGAGGCGTAGTGCTCTGTGGTGGCAAGGGCTCAAGGCTAAGGCCCCTTAGCTATTACATAGCAAAGCCGATGGTGCCAATAGGGAGGGGGCAGAGGCCGTTACTAGAGTACGTGCTCAGGCTTATGAGCTACCATGGCATAAAGCAGATACTGCTCCTCATAGGCCACAAGGGGGAGCAGATAAAGAACTACTTTAGGGGTGGGGACTTCTTAGGGGCAGAGCTATCCTACCTACACGATGACCCAAGCATGCCTGGTACTGGAGGGGCCATACTAAACGCACTTAGGAAGGGCATGATGGATGAGGATAGCACCTACTTGATTTACTACGGCGATATCCTCTCGGATATAAACCTATCCGAGATGCTCAAGCTACATAGATCCACGAGTGCCGTAGCTACACTAGCGGTTAGCACGGCCTACACCTTGCCCGTGAGCATTGCTGAGCTAGATGGCAATAGGATAGTCAGGTTTGAGGAGAAGCCAGCATTTAAGGTACCAGTTGGCATAGGCATACTAGCCCTTGAGGGGGAGGCGCTTAAGCACTTAAGGGAGCTAGCTAGGGAGGGGGAGGAGCTAGACCTAATGAAACACTTCCTGCCACGCTTAATTGAGCTAGGGCTAGACGTAAGGGCCTACGTTACTAGGGCCTTCTGGTACGATGTCGGCAGCCTTGAGAAGTATGAGAAGCTAGATCCAGATGAGGTAGAGAGGAGGTTCTCGTTTTTATTCAAGGGTGAGGCATAGGCAGGCCGTTGGGGAGGATGGTAGTTATGTGCCCTAAAGCAGGGCTTGAGCTACCTGGCTCATGGATTATAGACCTCTACCTAAGGTGGCCATCAAGCATGGTAGATGCCATGAGGAGGGC
>DQYM01000146.1 GCA_011040545.1 Candidatus Bathyarchaeota archaeon
CTATGGGCCATATTAAGCCTGCTGCTGGCCCTGCCTCCTACGCCTCTCAGCTACATAGCGACCCCTAAGCTCAATCTCATGGACCTTATCTAGCACACGGCCTGCCTCAGGCCCCATAACTGCCCTGTAACCATCCGTGAAGGCTAGCCAAGCATCCCCAGCTACCTCGTGGTGCGTGCTCTCAAGGACACGTTTGAATAGGTGTAGGTCCACCCCCCTCCGCTCTACATCCGTGGAGAACTCGCTGAGGCCGAAGTCTATGAGCACGAGTGAGCCATCTGGTGCTACTATCACGTTTGAGGTAGTTATATCGCCATGGACTAAGCCAGCCTTATGTAGCTTCCCTACGAGGAGCCCTAGCTCCCTGAGCTTCCCAAGGGCCTTACGGCCCTCCCTCGCCAGGAGCTCCTTGAGGCGGGTCCCCTCAACTGCCTCCATTACTATCGTAGCTGACTTCCTATCAACGAGGAACAGCATGGGCGTGGGGACGCCAGCTTCCTTAGCCCTGTGGAGGGCTTGGGCTTCCCTCACCGTCCTCCTAGCCCTTATGGCCTCATCTAGCCTTGGGTGCCTGTACGCCTTCACGACCCTGTGCTTTACGATAACTGGCCTCCCAAGCCACTTGCCCTCATAGATATGGGCCTCAGCGCCCTTCCTAAGCAGCTTCAGGTCCCTTAGGCCAAGGCCAGCTAGCTCCTCAATCACGTAGGCCCCTGGATCTACGGTAAGTTAAGCGCTCATATAAGCATGGGCTGCTAGGCCCCTCGGTGGTTGAATTGAAGGTAGCTGAAGGCAGGCCAGGCCGTTTCCTATTCTTCAGGCTAGAGGCTGGCTCCGACCTCCTGGCGAGCATAAGGGAGCTAACGCTATCTGAGGGCGTGAAGGCTGGCCTGCTAGCCTGTATAGGTGGCCTTGAGAGGGCTAGAATGGGCTTCTACGTGGGCTCTGGCCAGTATGAGGCCATAGAGGTAGAGGGGCCCCTAGAGCTGCTGTCCTGCCTTGGCAACATATCAGAGGGGCCTGATGGCGAGCTGATAATACATGCGCACATCTGTGTTTCAACTAGGGATGGGAGGGCCTTCGGTGGCCACCTGCTTGAGGGCTGTGTAGTAAGGCCGACGGCTGAGCTAGCCGTAGTAGAGCTGGTGGGGGCGAGGCTGAGGAGGGCACTGGATAAGGCTACTGGCCTCAAGCTCCTCGTGCCCTAGCTATGCTTATAAGCATGGCAAGCTCCCTAGCCTAGGCGTGAAGCGCCTCTCAACAGGCATCCCAGAGGTGGATGAGCTCCTAGCTGGTGGCATACCAGAGGGCTTCCTAGTGGCCGTAACAGGTGAGCCAGGAACGGGGAAGACCATATTCTGCATGCACTTCATAGCCCAGGGCGTAAAAGAAGGTGATAAGTGCGTCTACGTAACGACAGAGGAGAGCAGGGATAGCATAATAAGGCAAGCAGAGCAGTTCAACTTTGGATTTAAGGAGGCAGTTGAGGGAGGGAAGCTCATAATAATAGATGCCCTAACTGGCCTTGAGGAACGCTGGGCTCTTAAGTCCCTTGATGTAGAGGCCCTTGTAGATAAGGTCATAGAGGCCAAGAAGGAGCTTGGTCGGGGGAGGGGCAGGCTCGTTATAGATTCCATGTCGGCCTTCTGGCTTGATAAGCCAGCTATGGCTAGGAAGTACTCCTACTTCGTTAAGAAGGTCCTAGGCCGTTGGGGCTTCACAACGCTGGCCGTGAGCCAGTACGCCATAACGACATCAGAGGCATTTGGCTTTGGCATAGAGCACATAGCAGATGGCATAATACGCTTTAGGCGCTTTGTCAGGGGAGGCGTGCTAAGGCGCTTCCTGCTCATAGAGAAGATGAGGCAGACACCACACAGCCTAACCATGCATGAGGTCATCATAATAGATGGCAGGGGCATGGTCGTTAGGCCAGCTAGGATATCTAAGGAAGATGTAGCCCTCCCAAGGAGCGTTATGGATAGGATAGCTAGGGCGATTAGGGAGAGGGAAGCAGAGCTCCCAGGAGATGAGCTCTAAAATAAGCCCTACTGGCCTAAGGCCTACTCTATGTTAGCGTGCCTCCTGTTTATGTCCTCCTCAGTTATGCCAAGCCTGAACATGAGTTCGGCTATTAGGCTATCAAGGAACACCATGCAGGCGTTCTCAAAGAGGGTGCCAAGTGGGCCTAGGGGCTCCCTCTCGCCCCTAACCTGCCTTGCTATGTAGTCCTTCCTTATGGCTACCTTGGTCCTGCCCTTGACTACCACCACGTGGTCGGCTAGCTGCCCTAGCTTTGATTCTGGATGTGATGTTATAGCTACTACTATTGCCCCAACTTCCTTTGCTGCTTCAGCAGCAGAAACAGTTCCCCTTGTTTCCCCAGAGCCAGAGATAGCCACTAGGATATCGCCTTCCTCAGCAGGTGGCGTTATGGTCTCGCCTACTACATACACGTTGAAGCTCATGTTCATTAGCCTTAGGGCAAAGGCACGGCCAACAAAGCCACTACGCCCCATGCCGACCACGAATACCCTACGGCCCTCCTTCTTGGCCCTTATGAGCAGGCCTATCAGGCCCTCTACTTCCTCTGGGTTTAAGCTCTCTATGGCCTTTCTGGCCCCCTGGATGATTTCCTCAGCAGCCCTCTTCAGTACCTCAAGGCCCTTAATCTCCAGCAAGGGGCTTTCCCGTGCGGGAAATTAGGTGCCCGTCTTAAAAGCCTTCTTGCACGCCCTACTTTTACAGCAAGCCCTCAAGCAATGGGAGTATGTAGGGGAGCAGGTAAGGGACCTGGAAGAACATGCGCACGTAAATGGCCATTATGAGGGCGAAAAGCATGATGCAGAGGGCTAGGTAGTCCCAACCAGATAGGCGTAGGACGTAGAGGCTCGTCCTCTTGCCAGTTGCCCCCCAGGCCCTAGATTCCATGGCCTCTGCCATATCCCAGGCCCTCTTCACGGCATTTACTATAAGTGGCACTAGTATTGGGACGTAGCGCCTGGCCCTAGCTATCGGCCCTCCCTTATCTAGCTCAAGGCCCCTGGCCCTCTGGGCATCTATGGTGATCCTAGCCTCCCTGGCCATCAGGGGCGTGAAGCGGAGGGCTGCCCTGAATATGAAGCAGAACCAGAAGGGGACGCCCATCTGCTCAAGGGCTAGGCTTAGGTCATCTGGGGATGTAGTAAGCGTGAATATGGAGAAGCTGGCTACGAGGGCTAGGAAGAAGAAGCCCATGCCCACAACACGCTCAAGCTGGTATACATCTAGCTGGCCGTACATCCAGACGACGAGGAGGTTAGTGCCCACTATGAGGAGGGCAAGGGGGAGGCTTGCCTTCAGGGTCCTAAGCCAGAGGCGCCCTACCTTCCCTAGCACGGCCAGTGGGACCTGGCAGGCGAAGAGCACTATGTAGGGCAGGGAGTACCTCCACTCCCACCGTAGGGTAGTTGGATCAACGCAGAAGACAGCTGCAATAGCTATCATCAGGATGGCATAGGCTAGCTTAACACGTGGATCTAGCCTGTGGAGCACGGAGTCCCGCTTCTGGAATGCTAGGCTCTCAAGTAGGGAGCTCATCTCCCAGCCCCCACAGCAGATAGTATTATGTCCCTTGCCTCAAGTAGATCAAGCACATCAGTCCTGACCTTGAGGCCTAGGTCGCAAAGGCAATCTAGGACCTCTGGGACCTGTGGCCTTACTAAGCTCGCCTTCTTAAGTAGCTCAAGGTCGGTTAGGAGTTCCTCTGCCCTCCCCTCAGCTAGGACACGCCCACCTGCTAGCAGCACGACCCTGGGCCTTGGCCTGAAATCAACTATGAATTCTATATCATGTGATACCATGACAACTGAGGCCCTCTCTAGCAACTCGTTTATGAGCTTCCTAAGCTTCTCCTTCTGGGCGTAATCCTGGCCAAGGGTTGGCTCGTCTAGGACCAGGTACTTTGGCTCCCAAACGAGCACGGATGCAATAGCTACTCGCTTCTTCTCACCACCGCTTAGGGCTAGGGGAGAGGTATCCCTGTATTCCTCAAGGCCAAAGGCCCTCAAGGCCCAATCAACACGCTTCCTTACTTCCTCCTCCGTGAAGCCAAAGTTCCTAAGGGCAAAGGCAATTTCTTCCTCAACTGTTTCACAGAATAGCTGGTGGTCTGGGTTCTGGAACACCAAGCCGACCTTGCGGGCTAGCTCAGCTACAGTAGCCCTC
>DQYM01000120.1 GCA_011040545.1 Candidatus Bathyarchaeota archaeon
CCTAGGCTACTCCTGATAGGATCCTTATCTCCTCGTAGAGGCGCCTCAGTATCTCTATGTAGCTAGCCCTCCCCTCCTCAACAGCCTTCATGGCCTCCTCAAGCCTCCTCGTCGTCTCCTCTGAGACGTACTGGCTGAAGCGACCATCTAGGTAGTTGAGGACCTGGTAGCCACGCTGGGTGGCGTAGAGGCGTCCTCCCCTACCACGCTTTACGTACTCACGCTCTAGGAGCGTTGTTATTATCTTGGCATACGTAGATGGCCTACCTATCCCCCGCTCCTTCATAAGTGCTACTAGCTCTCCTTCCGTGAAGGGCTTTACTTCTGCTTCAATCCAGTGCCTTACTTCCTTAACACGCACTGGCCCCTCAGATGCCCTCGGTATGAGCCTAACTGGCCTAATGTGCGTGAAGCCTGGTTCTATAATCTCGCAGTAGCCTTCAACAGTTAGCTCCTGCCCCTCAACAGCTACTACTGCCTTCTGCTTCAGCAGCTTGGCCTTCTTCATCTGGCTAGCTATGAAGCGCTTGAATATCAAATCGTATAGCCTGAAGTGCTCCCTACTGAGGCGCCTAGCTAGCCTGATGACGCCCATCTGTATGAGCTGCCTTAGCCTCTGGGCATCAATTGGCCTCGTTGGCCTTATGCACTCATGCGCCCCCTCCTCGCCAGTAGCCCACGTCCTAGGGGCCAGGAGCTCCTCGCCCCAGCGCTCAGATATGTACTCACGGGCTACCCTTATGCCAGCTGATGAAACACGAGTGCTATCCGTCCTATGGTAGGTTATCAAGCCTACCTCAAAGAGCTCCTGGGCGAGGGCCATTACCTCCCTAGCGCCCATCTTAAGGCGTGCGGAAGCCTCCCTCAGCATGGCATCTGTTGTGAAGGGAGGTGGAGGGGCTAGCTCTACTTCCTCAAGCTCAACACGCTTGATATAGCAGCTGGCCCCCCTCAGGCGCTCAATAGTGGCCCTTACCTGCCTAGCCGACATCCTAGGTAACCTTAGCACTACCCTAAGGCCATTTTCAAGCTCTAAGCCAAAGCAGTCCCTAAAGCTCTTCTTCCACTGCCTACACCGCTCTGCAATCCACCTTAGCACTGGCGTTTGAACACGGCCTGCGGATAGGTTCTTTCGCCTGAAGTAGGATTGGAGCTTCTGGCTTAGCTCAAACCCAATCCACCTATCCTCAATACGCCTTAGTATCTGGGCCTCCACGAGGCGCTCATCTATCTCCCTTGGGTTCTTGAGGGCCTCCATAAGTGCCCTACGGGTTATCTCATGGAACTCCACACGCCTTATCTCACGCACGTAGGGGGCCAGGAAGGTAGCTATGTCCCAGCCTATCTTCTCGCCCTCGGCATCTGCATCTGTTCCAACCAAGAGCACATCAACTTCCTTTGCTACCTCAGCAAGAGCCCTTAGGAGTTCTGCCTTATCATCAAGCTTAGAGCCACACCTAGGGCAGGCCTCTAGGTCGTCCGTGTACTGCTCACCGCACTTCCTACACCGCTTTATGGTCCCATATATGGGGATGAAGTGGCCATCGTGGACCTCAACGCCGTGGAAGCCACCCTTCGTTACCAAGTCAAAGACGTGGCCCTTGCTAGCTACCACGCTCAGGAAGAAATCGCCAGTTGTAGTTTCAAATACCGTTAAGGGGCCTACCTCACGTTTTGATGGCCTACCAAAGAAGCGGGCAATGGTCCTAGCCTTAGTTGGTGATTCAACAACCAACAGGGCTGTCTTCATGGGGTCCTTAAGCTCTATGGCTAGCTCACCAGATAGCAAGCGCCTTATGAGCTCCCTATCCCTATCTACCTCAGCCATTATGGCCTTTAGGTCTGCCTCCTCAAGGGATTGCCAATCCTCATCCTCAGCATACCACCTAAGCGCCCTCCTAAGGCCGTTGAAGGCCTTCTCATCATCTACCACGAGCACGGAGAGGCCCCTTGAGATGCCACCAGCGTAGAGGCGGGAGGTACGGCCTGAGGCCTGGAGGTAGCCAACTGGGTCTGGGACCAGCAGGTATGGCTCCCCCTCAACCTCATCTAGGCTTAAGTGCGGGCTCTCCCTTATGGCCTGAACTACATCTGGCCTAGCTAGCAGGTCCCTTAGGAAAGACCAGACCTCGCTGAAGAATGCCCTTACGTGCTCAAGGAAGCCAGAGAGCTTCCTCCCCTCGCTGAGGGCCTGGACGACCTCTTTTAGCTCATCCTTCCTGAGCATAGAGATGTAGTTCCTTATCTTAGCTATGTAGGCATCTGCCCTATCTGCTTCCTCACCAGCCAGCAGGTCCCTTAGGTTGGCCAGGAGTATAACAGCCCTATGTGGCCTGAACTCAGCTAGCGAGAGGCTTATCCTTATCTTCGGGACGCCAGCGAACACGGCATAGCGTATCCTAGCGGGCAGGTCTATGCCACGTGCCAGGGGGCTCCTGAAGGAGGCAACACCAACTAGCACATCTAGGTCGCCAGCCACGTACGCATCTACGACCTTCTTGCGAGCCCTCGTGAAGGCCTCAGCCCTAATTCCGTTCTGCCTTAGGAAGTCAGCTAGCTCCTCTGCATATGCTGAGCCCCTATCTAAGGGCACGAAGACAAGGCCACCTGGGCCAAGCTCCCTTACCAGCCTTAGTACTTCATCCTCAACGGGCCCCTTTGGGACAGCGTATACGTTCGCTACGTTCCGAAGGCCCTCTGCCCTACCGCCAAGCTCAAAGCCAAGGAGCTCCCTAAACAGCCTTATACGTTTTGTACGCTTAGCACGGATGGTAGCACCAGATACAATGAGCATGCCAATGTCAAGCCTAGATCTCATGGCCTCAAGCCCAGCCTCAATTTCAAGTATTCTCTCCCTTATGGCATCCAGCTTCTCTTTCTCCGCCCTTTTAGCCCTTAGAAGCTTAGATAGCTCACGCTTTAGCCCTAGAAGCTCAAGGGCACCTTCTATTGCCTCCCTCGGTATGCCCAGTAGCATTAGGACGACATCAACGTTCTTAGATGAGCGGAGGAAGGCATCTACGTCATCAACGAATATGAAATCAAACTTCTGGCCTAGCAGGAGCTCCTGCCTCCTAGAAAGGAAGAAGGATGTCGTTACTAATATATTGAAATCGCCTTCTGAGATAGCCCTTATGGCCTCTTCTGCCTTCTTCTTGCTCAACATGGAGTGGTAGAAGGCTACCTTAGCACTAGGGCAGCACTTCTCAGCTAGGGCCACGAGGCGCTCTGAGACCTGCTTTACCAGCAGGGAGGTGGGTAGGATTATGTAGCTCTTCTTCCCCCTTGAGGCCAAGTAGAGGGCTAGGATGGAGCCGAACACGGTCTTGCCACTACCAGTTGGTGCGATTATAGCAAAGCTCCTGCCCATTAGCGCCCTCCTAGCCCATGTCCTCTGGGCGCTCCAAGGGGGGCTACCAAGGGCCTTCCTGAAGAAGGCTTCAAAATCAGCTAGCTTAATGAGGAGGTCAGCTAGGTCCTTGTAGTGCCTTAGCCTGCCAAGCTCCTTAAGCTTCTTAACGCAGAAGGAAACGACCTCATCCTTGCTCATGCCCTTTAGCTTCTCAACGAGCTCTTCATCTGGTATGGGAAGGCAATTACGGCAAGGTATGCCCATGGATAGCCTGATATCGCTAATACGGCCACCGCAGTTCGGGCAGACGCCCTCAAATAGGGCCTTCAGCCTCATGGCCTCCTCACATGGCTAGATAGGCCCCTCCTTATTAGCAGTACTACCCCAAGTGGATATACGCTAGCTTATTAAATGCCCTGCTAACGTGGGCAATTCTACATCATACTGCCATTCAATAGAGCAGGTAAAGGGCTAGCCCCTCTTAGCCTTCCTCCTTCGGGGCCTCCTAGCCCTACGCCTATGCTCTGGCCTAAGGCTTACCTCAGATACATCTCCCTTCACTAGGAACTCAGGTATGTAGTAATCCTTTATTATGGTCGTGTTTCCCTTCCTTATCGTAACCTTAAGCCTTAGCTCCTCGCCTGAGAAGCTGGTGATCTCAAATTCCGTCCCATCTTCTGAGCTGAACTCAGCAGTTGCCCAATCTGCCTTTGAGAGCACCTTCATGGCCGTCAGCAGCTCGTGCTCTGATACCTTGATGAGGCCAGCGAGGTCTAAGAGGTGCTTAGCGACCTCATCAATTACGCTCCTAGCCCATCTCATGGCAGCTCAGGGAGAGG
>DQYM01000193.1 GCA_011040545.1 Candidatus Bathyarchaeota archaeon
GCGAGCTAAGGGACTTCATGGCAAATCTAGGCCCCTCTGATGCCTTCTATTCATCTGCATATTTTGCTAAGCCAGATGAGCCAGATATGAAAGCTAAGGGCTGGCTTGGAGCTGATCTCATATTTGATATTGATGCCGACCACTTGCCAACGAGCTGCAGGGAGGAGCATGATAGGTGGGCCTGCCCCTCATGTGGCTACTCTGGCCGTGGAGAGGCACCTGAGAAGTGCCCTAAGTGCAGCTCAGATAAGCTACTTGAGGTAAAGTGGATTTGCGATAAGTGCCTTTCTGCTGCAAAGGATGAGCTGATAAGGCTCATAGAGGTCCTTGAGGGGGAGCTTGGCCTAAGGGCCTCGGATATGATTGCCTCCTTCTCGGGCCACAGGGGATACCACCTCCAGGTCTGCTCTAAGGCCGTGCTAGGGCTTGGCCAGGATGAGAGGGGCGAGATAGTAGATTACCTACTGGCCATAGGGCTAGATCCTGAGGCCCTAGGCCTCATCCCTGGTGCCAAGCTAGATATGAGCGAGCCTGGCTGGAGGGGGAGGCTGGCGAGGGCGCTCTACGCCATATTGTGTAGGGCAGATGAAGTAGAGCTTAGGTCCCTTGGCCTAAGGCCAAAGGCAGTTAGGGCTCTGCTGGCCTCAAGGGATATCATGTTAGATTGCCTTGAGCACGGCAGGCCACTCTACCTGCCTAGGGGCTTTGGGAGGGCATCCCTGAAGAAGCTCCTAGTGGCCTGTGCTGAGAGGGAGGCCATAAAGGTAGACCCAGTTGTAACCAGGGATACGCACAGGCTCGTGCGCATGAGCGGTGCCCTACATGGCAAGACGGGCCTCCTGAAGGTTGATGTCCCACTTGATGGGCTTGAGGGCTTTGACCCCCTCTCCTCGGCCGTGGCCTTCGGCAAGAAGCCCATCAGGGTGAAGATTGCCGAGGGCATCCCTGAGGTGCCAGCCATCAGGCTTGGCGATGAGGCATACGGCCCCTTTGAGCCAGGTGAGTTCGTGGTCGTCCCCCTCTGCGTAGCCGTCTTCCTTATGTGCAAGGGGGTAGCATCTCTAGCCTAACGCAACCCCTATATCGCCCCTGGAGCACGCCCTTACTGAGCTTCCATGAGCACCTATGAGGAGGTACTTGAGGCCTGGAGGGCAGAAAGATCATCAGAGGGCCTTACCAAGCTGCCTGAGGGCTTCTATAAGAGCATAGCTAAGCTCATATCAGATCTAAGGTCTAGCCTTAAGATGGCAGATACAAGCACCCTAAGGGCTAGGCTAGCTAAAGCTGAGCTTTCCAACCTTGAGAAAATAGCAAGGGATGTCTTCTGGACACGGGTTGAGAAATCCATAATGGCTTTAATGGCTGGGAGGGGACTGGAAGTTGAGAAGCTAACGCCAGAGGAGAAGGAGCTCCTAGAACCAATTGAACTCTCCTTCATAGAGCTGAGGAAGTTCCTAGAGGGCCTCCTTAGGGGCGAGCTAAGGCTGCCCAGGGGACCTACCCCAGTTCCAGCCCAGGCTGCTGAGGCTCCGACCCAGCCCCAGGCCCAGCCTAAGCTGCCTAGGAGGGGCCTAATGCTGGTTAGGATTCTAGCTGATGTGCCAGCCATAGTTGGCCCAGATCTAAGGGCACATGGCCCCTTCAAGCGTGGGGACATCGCTTTTATACCAGCTGAGAACGCCCTGGGCCTGATAAGGAAGGGGCTGGCGGTGGAGGTGGAGCTCCGTGAAGGTGCCCAAGGTCATTAGGACCTATTGCCCAAGGTGTAGGAAGCACACTGAGCACGAGGTCAGCCTGTACAAGCCAGGCAAGCGTAGGGCGCTAGCTAAGGGCGAGAGGCACCACGAGTGGGAGAAGAAGGGCTACGGGGGCCAGAAGTACCCACGCCAGAGGCGCTTCGCTAAGACAACGAAGAAGCAGACGCTGAAGCTGAAGTGTAAGGTCTGTGGCTACACTAGGCACAAGGAGGGAATAAGGATAAGCAGGCTTATCATAGAGTAGCTGCTGCCTCCTGCCTATGGCATGTTGCCAAGCTTAAAAAATCCATATCGGCCTTCAATCAGCTTAACATGGTCGCTAGGACCGCTAGGGAGGACGTTATAATGAATAGCAGCACTATCTTCAGGACCAGCACACGCTCCCTAGTTGGCCTACGGTAGGCCAGCAGGGTCTGTAGGCTCCTCCTGTGCTCTGCATACAGGTACCCCTCGCTTGTCATAGATAGCCTTGGCAGCCTACGCCAGATGAAGAAGTTAAGCAGTATCAGGCTTGAGTTGAGCACGTAGGGCAGTATGGCTATGAGGAGTGCCTGCTCCACATTAGCTATTATGGCGTAGGCTGCAAGGGTTATGCCAGCTGAGAAAGAGCCAACGTTGCCCACGAAGATACGGCCAGTGAAGTTGAGGGCACCTAGCACGGCTAGGGCAGCTATTGGCACGGCGAGTAAGATGGCCATCTCTGCTACAACTGCCTTAGCAGGCCCAAGGATGGTCGCTAGGGCTAGGCCAGCCATGATGACCAGGGGGCAGAGGGTCTCAAGGCCATTTAGGCCACCTAGCTGGTTAACGGTGTTGGTCGTTATGGTTATTATGGCTGGCACTATGGCTATGTAGTAGAAGAGGCCGAAGTTAACCTTGCCGAAGATGTACGTTGCCATAACGGGATTACCCTGCCTAAGGGCCACGAGGGGCAGGCTAGCTATTATGGGCGTGAGGGCCTTATAACGCCACCTAAGATCCATCCAATCATCTAGGAGGCCGAGGAAGCCACCGAATAGTATACAGCCAGCTAGGGGTAGGGCACCCCTGGCCACTGCCTCACATGGGAAGCCCCAGAAGGCATGTGAGGCATGTAGGGCGAATAGGTAAGCAGCACTAGCTATCACGTAGAAGACACCAAGCCCATTTGGCACGGTTGGCTTACCTGGCTTGTGGTAATCTATGGCCCCTGGGAACGGCAAGCACACTCCCCACTACCCTTATGGGCTTGCAATAAAACCTAGCGGGTGTCCTTACTCAGCTAAGTGGGCCTACCGCTTCTTCAGCAGCACGACCACCGCAGCTACTACGGCTATGCCTACCCCAGCTATGGCTAGGTTCGGGAGCCACGGGTTATCTGGCCAGGGATCTACGTTATCTGGCCATAGATCGCTATCTGCATCCTGCCCACTAGGTGGGGGCGTTGTCGGTGGGCCCCCAGCCTGCCTCACTACGACTATACGCCCAGCGACCACGAAGTTCCCGTACTCATCCCTGAGCACTATGCTAGCTGGGCCAAGTGGGGCATCCTCTGGTATGGTGGCCTCAACCTGGAGCCTGCCATGGCTATCTGGCTTAGTGGTCGCTATGACTACCCAAGTGCGTGTGTACGTGTACGGATCCACGTAGCTAAGCAATACCTGTATGGTGGCCCCTGGTAGGAAGTCGTGGCCAGTTATCTTTATGCTAGATGCCCTCTCAACGATCTCCCTTATGTAATTATCTATCCAGCTTGGCACCCCAAATATCCTAAAGCTTGGATCGCCCAGTAAGTTTATGGCAAATACGTTCTTCCTGTACTTCTCGCACTCATCTCTACCCAGCTGGGATAGCTGTGATAGGTAATCATCACAGGCGTACTGGTAGGTGGCCTCATGTAGCACCATGCCTGGCCAAGCCGTGCTCTGGCTTGGGCTCCTAGCGTTGTAGAGGAGGAAGAAGTAGTGCCAGAAGTATATATCGTGTAGGCTCATGCCGTGGTCTAGGCATATCTCACCACTACCGTCATAGTTGTAGTACCAGTACCAGGCTGCCCTTGAGTAGCCTATGAACGCTACAGCAGAGCCATTCGTGTGGCTTGGGTTGGATATGAGTAGGCTCTCACCAAGGCAGCAGCCATCAAAGGCCCCAGCATCACAGGCATAGGCCGTGATTAGGAAGCCAGAGCTATTCGATATGTAGTAGTCCAAGGTGGAGTACATGAAGTCATCTAGCTTGTCTATATCGCCATGGGACATACTGTTAATCAGAATAGGGTCGTATGTGTTTATGAAGTACTTCACGTTATCAAAGGTCGGGTAGCCATCGCCACCGCCCGACTCATAGAGCTTCTTAATCCTCCTTAGCTCGCTCATATCTGCTACTCTCTCCTTCACATCTGCTCCATCTGAGTATGAGTTAAGCAAGCAC
>DQYM01000072.1 GCA_011040545.1 Candidatus Bathyarchaeota archaeon
AGGGGCATTATTGAGGCTGGCGTTAGCGTCATGACAACCTACCCAGGCACCCCTAGCTCTGAGATAGCCGATACCATATCTGCTATCTCAAGGGAAGCTGGCATATACATGGAGTACTCCACGAACGAGAAGGTAGCTGTTGAGACGGCTGCTGGTGCTGCTGTCTGTGGGCTTAGGGCTGCTACCTGTATGAAGCACGTGGGCCTGAACGTGGCCTCAGATGCCCTGATGACGCTTGCCTACGTGGGCGTTAGGGCTGGCATGGTCGTTATAACTGCCGATGACCCGAACTGCTGGTCAAGCCAGAACGAGCAGGACAACCGCTACTACGCCCTCCTCTCGGGCCTACCGTGCCTTGAGCCATCTAGCCCACAGGAGGCAAAGGACATGACCATAAGGGCCATAGAGATATCAGAGCGACTTGAGGTCCCCTGCCTGCTTAGGCTTGTTACACGTGTTAGCCACACCAGGGGGCCTGTCCTATTTGGTGAGCGGGTTGAGCCAAGGAAGGCTGGGCACTTTGAGAAGGACGTACGTAGGTTCGTGATGGTCCCTGCCCACGCAAGGGTCAGGCACAGGGTCCTCCTTGAGAAGATGAGGGCTGCTAGGGAGCTAGCTGAGGGCTCACGGGACCTAAACTACGTGGCCCGTGAGGGCTCGGGCCTCGGCATAATAACCGCTGGTGCTGCCTTCAACTACACCATGGAGGCCCTTGATGCCCTTGGCCTAGATGCCAGCGTGCTTAAGCTAGGCATGATACACCCATTCCCATCCAAGCTAGTTGCTGATTTCGCAAGGGAGCACGATGCCGTCTTAGTGGTTGAGGAGCTTGAGCCGTACCTAGAGCTAAACGTGAGGGCCTCCCTCCAGGCGTACGGCATTACAACGCCCGTCTACGGCAAGATGCTCGCAGAGCTCCTGCCGAGGCATGGTGAGCTCTCAACCAGGGCCGTCATAAGCGCCCTCTGCGAGCTCACTGGCACTAGGCCACCTGCTGACTTCTCGGCCATAGATGAGCGTGTTAAGGCCTCATCAGCTATCCTGCCCCCAAGGCCCCCAATCCTGTGCCCAGGCTGCCCACATAGGGCCTCATTCTTCGTGATAAAGCGTGTTGTTGGCTCAGAGGCCATCTGCACGACGGATATCGGCTGCTATGCCCTTGGCATTCAGCCCCCTCTTGAGGTTGGCGACTTCCTCATATGTATGGGTGCCTCCGTTGGGGCTGCCTGTGGCCTTAGCAAGGCCCTTGGTCGCCGTGTAGTAGCTATCGTGGGGGATTCAACGTTCTTCCATGCTGCTATCCCAGCCCTGATAAATGCCGTCTACAACAGGCACTTGGTAACGGTTGCCGTCCTAGATAACCTAACGACGGCCATGACGGGCCACCAGCCCCACCCAGGCATGGGCATAACTGGCTCAGGTGAGCCAGGGAAGCGTGTCCTAATAGAGGAGGTAGCGAGGGGCTGTGGGGTTGAGCACGTCTTCGTGGTAGACCCATTTGACCTAAAGGAGGCAACTAAGGTGTTTAAGGAGGCAGTAAGCGTTGATGGACCATCTGTTGTGGTGTTCAGGCAGGTATGTAGGCTGCTGGCCGTCAGGGAGGCCCGTAGGAAGGGCATTGAGCTACCTAAGTACGAGGTAACGGAGGACTGCAACCGCTGTGGCGTGTGTATAAAGGCCTTTGGCTGCCCAGCGTTCTACGTGGCCCAGGATGGCTCCATTCACATAGACCAGGAGCTCTGTACTGGCTGTGGCGTTTGCGCCCAGGTCTGCCCTTACGGGGCCATAAGGGAGGTGAAAGGGCATGCCTAGGCGAGCAGATGTTATAGTATGTGGCGTTGGGGGCCAGGGCATCCTGCTCCTCGCTGAGCTCCTTGGGACGGCAGCCCTGAAAGAGGGCCTAGATGTGCGTGTAAGCGAGATACATGGCATGGCCCAGAGGGGAGGCTCGGTCGTATGCCACGTTAGGGTAGGGGAGGGGGTTTGTGCCCCAACTGTCCTAGATGGCCATGCGGATGTGCTAGTAGCCCTTGAGCCAGTTGAGGCCCTAAGGGCCATTAGGTTCCTTGGGCCAAGGAGCTTAGCCCTCGTGAGCACAAGGCCGATAAGGCCAGTGATGGTATCGCTTGGCATGTGCTCCTACCCGAGCCTAGAGCAGGTTCAGGAGCTCCTCAGGGCATCGGCTGGCAAGGTGCTGCTGGTAGATGCGCTTAGGCTAGCAGAGGAAGCTGGTAACCTCATAACGCAGAACATGGTAATGGCAGGTGCCCTCTCGGCCACAGGTGCCTTCCCAGCAAGCCGTGAGGCCATGGTAGAGGCCATGAGGGAGCTCCTACCGCCTAAGTACCTTGAGGTGAACTTAAGGGCCTTTGAGCTAGGCGAGAGGGCAGTAGGCAGGAGGTAATCCAGCGTCAGCAGCCCCACCTAAGGCCCTAGCTGGCTAATCAGTGGTCATCGGCTGGCTTACGCTTAGGTAACTTACCAAGCAGCTTATAGTGATGATGGAGCTGTTATAGGTGGTGAAGGGGGCCTTGATAGTAGTAGATGGCTACAACCTCTCCATTACTGATGTCGTCCTAGTAGCTAGGCGGGGCGATGAGGTCGCCATAGCAGGTGAGGCCCTTGAGCGTGTTGAGAAGGCCAGGCGTGTAGTTGAGAGGCTTGGGGAGGAGCAGGTCCCCGTCTATGGGGTTACAACTGGCTTCGGTGAGATGTGCTACAAGCTGGTTCCAAAGGAGTTTGAGAGCCTGCTTCAGGAGAACCTCATAAAGAGCCATGCAGCTGGCTATGGCCAGCCCCTCCCACGTGAGTGCGTTAGGGCCATGATGCTAGCTAGGCTCAACTGCCTCGTTAGGGGCCACTCTGGTGTTAGGCGTGAGGTCGTTGAGCTCCTCAAGGAAATGCTGAACAGGCGTGTCCACCCAGTAGTGCCAGAGTACGGCTCCCTCGGGGCCTCGGGGGACCTAGCCCCCCTCTGCCACATGGCTGCCGTCATGATAGGTGAGTGGAAGGCCGAGCACAAGGGCCACATCATGGGTGGTGCTGATGCCCTTAGGTCAGTTGGCCTTGAGCCCCTTAAGCTCAAGTACAAGGAGGGGCTTGCACTTGTAAATGGGACATCTGCCTCAACTGGCATAGCCTGCTTAGCCGTGTTTGATGCTGCTAGGCTCCTTGAGCATGCTATAATAGCTACCGCCCTCAGCCTCGCTGCCCTAAGGGCCTCTATAAAGCCATTTGATGTAAGGGGCCATGAGGCCAAGCCCCACAGGGGCCAGATTGAGGTCGCAAGGACCCTCTACGAGATGCTGAAGGGCTGCGACCTAGTGAGGCGCCATGAGGCCATAACGGCTAAGCTAAAGCATGAGTACAGGCCAAGCCAGGTAGTAGATGCCTCAGAGCCCATCCAGAACGCCTACAGCCTCCGTGTCATACCGCAGGTGCTGGGCTGCGTCCTAGATACGCTCCGCTTCGTGAGGGGGGTAGTTGAAACAGAGCTGAATAGCAGCAATGACAACCCACTTGTATTTGAGGATGGCGATACGTTCCACGGGGCCAACTTCCACGGCCAGTACGTAGCTACCGCTATGGACTTCCTTACCATCGCAGTAACACAGCTCGCCCTCCTATCTGAGCGGAGGCTAGCTAGGCTCATAAACAAGTTCTACAACGCTGGCCTACCTGAGTTCCTAGTGGATCCAAAGCTGCCCGCTGGCCTCTACGCTGGCTTTGAGGGTGGCCAGTACATAGCTACTGCCCTTGCAGCAGAGCTAAGGCGCTTATGCAATCCAGCCTCCGTGCAATCCATACCAACTAATGCCGATAACCAGGATTTCGTTTCCATGAGCATGAACGCAGCCCTCAACGCCCGTAGGGCTGTGGAGCTCGCTAACGTGGTCGTGGCCGTGGAGTTCCTAGCAGCCGTCCAGGCCCTAGACATAAGGGAGGAGCCTGGCATAAGGCTTGGGAAGCCAATATCAAGGGCCTACCACAGGATAAGGGAGGCCATACCGCACCTAGCTGAGGATAGGATATTCGCAGAGGACGTGGCCAAGATGCTATCGCTTATGAGGAGCAGGAAGATAATAAGGGATGTG
>DQYM01000094.1 GCA_011040545.1 Candidatus Bathyarchaeota archaeon
CCATACTGCTTCCAGAAGGGCTACTGCGAGGAAGGCCCCCTATCCTGTGGCCGTATAGAGGAGGTGAAGGCCAAGTACGAGCGCCTGGGCTACCGCTAGGGCTAGAAAGCCATTTATTAGCTCGTGGCCTACGGCCAGCGAGGGAGGGGCTTGAGCCTAAGGGCCTTTATAGCTGTGGACATAGAGGATGAAGCTATACTGGCTAGGATAAAGGGCCTACAGGCTAGGCTAGTGGCCACGGATGGGATCCTGAAGCTCGTTGAGCCAGGGAACATACATATAACGCTCTGGTTCCTTGGCAACATAACGCCATTTAGGGCTGAGAGGATCTACGAGGGCATGAAGAGCATATCCTTTAGGCCATTTAAGATTGAGCTAACTGGCGTAGGGGCATTCCCAAGGCCAACTAGGCCAAGGGTCATCTGGCTTGGAATTGGGAGGGGCTCAGAGGAGCTTAGGGCCATATATGAGCAGCTTAAGGACATCCTCAGGCCCCTTGGCTTTAAGCCAGATCCAAAGGGCTTCACGCCCCACGTAACGGTAGCGAGGGTGAAGAGGCATGGGCCAGGGCTTGTTAAGGCCATCATGGATTGCTCAACAGAGCGTTTTGGCACCTTTGAGGCAAGGGAGATAAGGCTAAAGAAGAGCGTTCTAACGCCAAGAGGGCCAATATATAGCACTCTCTACTCAGTGCAGGCAGGTGCTAACGTAGGGTTGAGGTAAAGCTGGAGAGGAGCTCAAGGCTCTCAAGGGCTCTCTCCACACTCTCCACTACTACTGGCCCCCTGTAGCCCACAAGCCATAGCTCCCTTAGCGCCTCACGCCAGTTCAGCTTGCCAGAGCCAAGACCAAGATGAAGATCGGTTTTCCCATCATTGTCGTGTATGTGGATATGCCCTATCCTGTTTGAGAAGCTCCTTATGAAATCGCTAACTTGGCCACAGAGGAAGGCATGCGCTATGTCAAGGGCTAGCCCTACATTTAGGTCGTCCCCTAGCTCTGAGAAGAAGCGCTTAAAATCCTCAACCTTCTTGAGGAGGAAGGGAACTGGCTCCATTCCATTTTCAATGAATACCCTAACGCCTAATTCCTCGGCCTTCTCTGCTAGCTCCCTTACGGACCTCATGTTCTGGCGCCACTCTACGCCTGGGTAGAAGTGCGATATGCCAGTTAGGAGGCCAGGGTGGAATACCCAGGCAGATGCCTCAAGGTAGCTCGCTGCCCCCAAGGACCTCAGGAGCCTCTTCAGCATGAAGCGCCTAGTAGGCTCATGCGGGGAGCCTATGTTCAGGTCCACGAAGGGGGCATGGATGGTTACTTCTAGCTCGTGCTCAGATAGGGCCTTCCTAACTAGCCTTAACCGCCTCATGTTCAAGCTGTGGAGGCCTTCATCAACTAGCTCCACGACCTCAGCACCTAGCTCCACGAGCTTAGGCAGGACGGAGAGGGCCTCCCTAAGGGGCCTACCTAAGGCGAATAGGAGCGAGATGCCTGGCCTCACTCACCCACCCCTAGCTCCCCAACCCTGATGGCCCTTATAGCCCTCTCAAGCCTACGTAGCGTGGCCTCACGCTCGCCGATCTCCCTCTCAAGCTCCTCAAGCTCAGCTTGCTTCTGCTTCTTAGCTACCTCCAAGGCCCTTATCTCTGCCTTAAGCTCATCAAGCCTAGTTGATAGCTTCTCAAGCTCGGCCTTCTTACGCTCAGCCTCAGCCTCAAGGGCCTTTACCTCCCTAAGCACATCTAGCCTAGCCCTATACTGCTCTACCTTCTGCTCGTACTCGCTTACCTTCTCGCTAAGCTCCTCAAGCTTTTCCTCTGCTGAGGATAGGACACCCATTAGCTTAGATCTTAGGGCAGATAGCTCTTCCTTCTCAGCCCTAAGCTCCTCAAGCTCCCTAGCAGCCTTATCTGCTGCCTTCTGGAGTTCCAAGCACTCCTCACGCCACCTCTCAAGCTCCTCCCTCTGCTCACTCAGCGCCTCCATCTTAGCTGCGATCTCCTGCTCACGCTCGGAAAGAGCCCTCTCCTTGGCCTCTAGCGCTGACCTAAGCTCCTCAAGCCTGCCCATGGCATCCCTTACAGATGAGAGGGCCTTCCTCACCTCACCGCTCAGCTTAACTAGCTCATCGTATTGCTGCTTTGCTGCTGAGAACATTTCCTCAAACTTCTCCTTCTCACGAGCTAGATGGGCCTCACGCTCCTTTAGGGCAGCCTCCCTCTCGGCCAAGCGCCTCTCCCTTGCTATCATATCTGAGTAGCGGGCCTCAAGGGATGCGATCTCCTGCTCACGCTTTAGTATCTCCTCCTCCTTCTTTCTTAGCTCCTCTACCCTATTCATCGCATCTCTTATTATGGCTTTTACATCAGCTAGCCCCTTCTCAGAAGAGCTTGAGAAGTCCTCAGCCAACCTTATGAGCTCCTCGGCCCTAGTCTTGAGGGTATCTGTTGCCTTGGTGATCTCGCCCCTAAGGGCCGTTAGGAGCTCCATCATCCTATCAAGGCTAGCCCTAGCTTCCTCAAGGGCCTTTAGGCGCTCGGAGAGGAAGGCCTCCCTAGCCCTTAGCTCCTCCTCACGCTTATCTAGCTCAGCCCTAAGCTCCTCAAGCTCCTCCCTCTCAGCCCTAAGCTCTTCTAGCGTTTTGACGAGGAGGCCAACGGCCTCAGATAGGGATGTGGCCTTCTCCTCAAGCGACCTAGTTTCACCTATCAGGCCCTTTACTAGGGAGCTAACATCACCTAGGCTAGCCTCTAGGCCACCCTTCAGCTCCTCAAGTAGTGAGATGGCTTGCTCTAAGGCCTTTCTATCCTCTTTAACGGCCTCTATCACGCCCTTAGCTTCTTCAGTAGCGCCCCTAACGCCGTCTAGAGCTGGTAGCAGGGCCTCCCTCACGAGGGGGGCTATCTTCTCAAGCAGAGATGCCAGTTGGCTAAGCTTAGCTTGGCTTTCCTTAAGGAGCTCCACGTGCCTCTCTACTAACCTGACCTGGCCACCTATGTGCTCATCTACCTTGCTCGCCAGCTCTGATAGGAGGCCCTCTGCAGCTCGCCTTACGTCATCTACTACATTGCTTAACTCAGAGCTTATCTTGAGGATCTCCAAGGCCACGAGTGCGTACCAGCCCTTCTTGCCAGCGAACCGCTTTACTAGGTCCTTGAACTGCCTCTCGTAGTTCTTCACCCTCTCCCCAATGGTCCTCAGCGCTATGGCTTCCTCTGCCAATTGGCCACCACCCCCTCAGCTACTAGGCTGAGGAAGCCCAGGCGCTTCTCTAGCTCATCAAGGCGAGCCTCTATGAATTCAACCCTCAGGGCCAGCGATCTAACTAAGCTAGCTAGCTCAGAGAAGCTGATATTGTGCTCTTTAAGCCCCTCTAGGATGGAAGATGTCTTCTCCTCAACTAACACTTCCACTTTTGAAAGCCTTTCCTCAAACACGTTAGATATCTTATCTGATATCTTGCTCAATCCATTTTTTACATCCTCCAGGGCCTTGCTCACACCATCTTCTAGCTCCTTTATGGTCCTCTCTACTTTCTTTATGTTCCTCTTGGCCTTCTCAACTTCCTTGCCTAATGTATTCAGGTCCTTTGCTACTTTTTCATCTAGTGCTGCAAGCTCCGTGCTAAGGGCAGATATGGCTCCAGCTAGCCTACGCATGCCATCCCTGAAGCTGGTGTACTCAGCTACATCTACTCCAATATCGGTTTCAACCTTCCTCAGCGGTATCTCCTCTACCTCCAATCCCAAGCACCTAAAGCTTATCTGGAGGCCCCCTAATAAGGATTTGAGGGATGGTTAGGTTCAAGCGCCTCTTCGGCCCTAGGGGACCTAGCGTTCCCGTGCTTAGGTTTGTAGATGGGCCTGTGGCTGGCTTCTGGCGCCTAGGGGGACCTCCACCTGAGCTAGGTGTGTTAGGTGAGATACCACCGATTAGGACGCTAGTTAGAGCGGATGGGACGGTGCCAGGGACTAGGATGGTCAGGAGGGACCTATGGGTGAGGCGTGTTCAAGAGGAGATCCAAGTCTTCAATGCTTGGGTTAAGCGATTAGA
>DQYM01000126.1 GCA_011040545.1 Candidatus Bathyarchaeota archaeon
GAGGTTGAGCACGAGACTAGGAAGGGCAAGCTGTACTACATACGCTTTAAGCTCGTTGGTGGCCAGGGGGAGCACTTGACCATAGCTACTACTAGGCCAGAGCTAATACCTGCTTGCGTAGCCGTGGCCGTCCACCCAGAGGATGAGCGGTACCAGGCCTACGTTGGCAGGGAGCTCCAGGTCCCAATCGTGGGCCGTAGGGTGAAGGTATTTGCTGATGAGATGGTGGATCCAGATTTCGGCACTGGCGTCGTAATGATATGCACGTACGGTGATAAGGAGGACGTACGCTTCGTGGCTAGGCATGGCCTACCAGTGATCGCCTGTATTGATGAGGATGGCCGTATGACGGCTGAGGCTGGTAAGTACGCTGGCTTAACGGTAGCTGAGGCTAGGGAGGCCATAGTAAGGGACCTGGGGGAGGCTGGCCTACTTGAGCGTGAGGAAGAGCTGATCCACGAGGTCAGCACCTGCTGGCGCTGCCACACGCCAGTTGAAATACTGGTCAGGGAGCAGTGGTTCATGCGTACCCGTGTGCTAACAGATGAGGTCGTGGATAAGGCCGTGAACGAGGTCAAGTGGTACCCAGACTACATGAAGTGGCGCTTAGTTGACTGGGCCCGCTCCCTGGACTGGGATTGGGTGATCTCACGCCAGAGGATATTCGCAACGCCAATACCAGTTTGGTACTGTGCTCGCTGTGGCCACGTGATAGTTGCTGAGCCAGATTGGCTGCCAGTGGATCCGAAGAAAGAGCCACCAAAGCTAGATGCCTGCCCTAAATGTGGCTCAAGGGAGTTCAGGCCAGAGACAGACGTGCTAGATACGTGGTTTGACTCATCAATAACGTGCGCCGTCCATGCTGGCTGGCCAGATAGGCCCGATTGGCGTAGGAGGTTCCCAGCTGACCTACATCCATCGGGCTACGATATAATAAGGACATGGGCCTACTACCTAATGGTACGGCACATAGCCCTCTTCGGCGAGGTGCCGTTCAAGGCCTGCCTAATAAATGGCATGGTGCTTGGCACAGATGGCCGTATGATGCACAAGTCCTACGGCAACTACGTGCCAGCTAGCGAGCCCGTGGAGCAATATGGTGCTGATGCTACCCGCTGGTGGGCCATAGCAGGTGGTGCTACGGGCTCAGATGTGCCATTTAGGTGGGAGGAGGTAAGGCATGGCTGGCGCTTTCTACGTAAGCTCTGGAATGCAGCTCGCTTCCTAAGCCTCCAACTAGCCGACTACCGACCAGGTGGGCCAAGGCCGAAGCTCAGGGTAATTGATAAGTGGCTGTTGAGCAAGCTAGCTAGGACCATAAGGCTTGTTACAGAGGCCCTTGAGGAGTGCCGTTTCAACGTGGCCCTCCTGGCCATAAGGGATTTCACATGGCATGTCTTCTGCGACCAATACATAGAGGCCGTGAAGCACAGGCTGTACAGCCCAGAGAAGTATGGGCCTGAGGATAGGAGGGCAGCCCAGTACACGCTCTACACAGCGCTCTACCGTATCATACAGCTCCTAGCGCCATTCTGCCCCCACATAACAGAGGAGATCTACCAGGCCCTATTCAGGCCATTTGAAGGCCACAAGAGCATCCACGTATCACCCTGGCCAGAGCCACCAGAGGGCTTCCCAGATGAGGAGGCCGAGGGGGCTGGCGACCTCGTGGTGGCGCTGATAAAGGCCATAAGGCGTGAGAAGGCAAGGCGTAGGATAGCGCTAAGCGCTCCAGTAAGGCTTGTTAAGGTATTTGCTGGCTCAGCGGGAAGGGCAGATACCATAAGGGCCTGTGAAGATGATATAAAGGGCACCTGCAAGGTAGGCGAGCTCCAGGTGCTACCTAGCAAGGGCGAGGGGCTTGAGGTAGAGGAATGGCCCGACCTAGCTTTTACCCTAGAGCCCTAGCAGCTAGGAGGCCGTGAGCTCCACCAATCTATGGATGGGAATGGCATGAGCTCATAGAGAGCTAACACCTGGCCAGTGCAGAGCAGCCTCATGGGCAGTAGGGGCTTTTCACCAGGCATGACAAGTAGGAGGACGTGCTTGTATCGTGTGAATAAATCAGGGCTTAGCTTCTTAGCGAAATCACAATCAAATATGTATTCAGCCCAGTAGCCTAGGGCCTGGTTTGGGGCTATGACGACGGAGCACTCAGGCACGATGCTAGCCATCGATACTAGGTCGGAGAGCTCTACATCGCTTAGGCTTGGTCCTATGAACATGGCATTTAGCCTAGATAGGGCTAGCATTGGGAGCATGAGGTAGAAGGCAGCAAGGGAGAACGTAAGCTCATGCCTTACCCTACGAGGCAATATAGGTGCGATATCTGAAAGCACCCTGACCTCATGGGCTATCATTGGCACTAGGAAGGAGGTCGGGAGGAAGCCCATGAGGGATAGCCTTTGGTACCAAACTGGGGGCGTAATGGGGGCTGATATGAATATGCCGATCAACGAGAAGGTCATCGTTAGGATTGCCTTTTCCCTCTCGCAGAAGGTAATGTGCTTAATTGATGTGAAGAAGCCGATCACCGATAGCCCTAGGACGGTGTAGGCCATCCACTGCTCAGCTAGGAGGGGCATGTAGTAAGATGATGTAGCTGATGGCCATAGTAGATCAGTTAAGAAGGCCTTTACCTTGAGGAAATCTGAGAAATACATGGGGAATAGTGGGAGGCCTACCAATATGATTGTAGCTGGAGCTAGGGAAACCAGTATGAATGCCTCTAGTGCCTCAGCAGCCCTCTCCCTATGGCAAATCGCAGTAAGGGCTACGAATAGGATAAGGAATAAGAGGCTCGTACATAGGGCCAAGATGTGGGTTAAGCCCGAAGCCACTAGGAATATAGATGAAGCTACTAGATCCCCCTTCCTATTATGTCTAACACCACGCACGAAGAAGAATGCTGAGAACAGCATGAAGGTAGAGCCCACTAGGTTCTTCAGCCACTCAGAGGATAGCCTAAGGAGCTGTGGGTTGATGGCCAAGGCCATGCTCCCAAGCACGGCCTCTGGCCTCCTACCGACCTCCATCTTAACTAGGCAGTAGGTGGGGATGGCCATGAGGGCAACCATGATGGCTGTCCCTAGCTTTACCCCAAGCGTGATATCGCCTGTGAGGACCGAGATAGCGTAGAAGTAGTAGAAGGCAAGAGGTGGGTCCCCGTGCTTAAGGAAGCCCGTCCTAGCTATGTGCCTTACCTGGACTAGGTAGTAAGGCCCATCCCAGCCATATATCAGGGGGCTCCGAGTTAAGAAGGCCGTGTAGAGGGCTAAGGTCAGGCTTGTGAGGGCAAGCATGAGAATTGCATCTACCTTATCTAGGCTTCTAGCCCCTGAGGCCAAGGCCACAGGCCCATTAATAAGGGCTGTTTTTAAGGCTTAAGGGAAGCTAGGCCCTACCTAAATGGGGGCCTTGAGGTGGCCTTGCTAGGATGGGACGAACCTCAGGATGCCAGCTACGCCACCGAACGTCTCCTTAAGCATCTGCCCCTCTTCCGTGGCCAGCGAGATGACCTCAACCCTAGTCCCCATCTCCTCAGCAAGCCTAGCTAGGTCCTCCACGAGCTCCTCCTGGCTCTCAACCCTAAGCGTGGTCTGGCCACACTTTGGACATGGCCTATATGGCAAGGAGCCCTCTAGCTTGGCTACCTCATGGTCCTTGAGGAGCTTGGCTTCCTCATAGCCACAGTTTGAGCATTTTATAACAACACGAACTAAATCAAGGCCCTCTGATAGAAGTAGCACATCAACAGCCCCCATCTTGAGGCAGCGCCTTACCTCACGCTCCCCGTAGACAGCTAGGCCAGTATCATGGCCTATGTGGTACAGGAACTTCTGCATGAGGCGCTTCTCCTCTATGTAGCGTACCTTGGCCATGACCTCAGGTGCCTTCTCAACTACCTCCCTGACGCCGAACTCCTCTGTGTAGGCAGTATCTAGGATGGCTATTATCTTCTGCTTAAGCCTGTAGTCTAGGTAATCACGCTCAGCGAAGTCGTACTTAGTTGGGCCAGGGCCAGCTATTATAATGCCCTTTAGGTCGGGCAC
>DQYM01000006.1 GCA_011040545.1 Candidatus Bathyarchaeota archaeon
TGAACACCATAACGAGGTGGATATTAAGGAGGTCAGGTTAATCCCACTTAAATAAGTGGGATTAAGTGCTCGTGAACTCAGTTAGCTTCTTCTGCCTAAAGCCCTCCCTCATGCTTACTACATGCTCTATGGCCTCATCAGGCCCCTCAAATCGGAGCTCTAGGAGCCTAGATGGCCCCCAGCCCTGGCACTTAAGGCCAGCTATTATGGAGGCAACCGTAACGGCCTTCATCAGGTCGCCAGTAGCTACGTAGGTAGCAAGAAAGGCACCACACCAGGAGTCGCCAGCACCAGTTGCATCCACTACCCTACCGCCTGGCACCCTTAGGGCTGGGACCATCTGGACCCCTAGGCCCTCGCTGCTTATGATAGCGCCAAGCTCTCCAAGCGTAACGACCAAGGTCCTAGCGCTCAGGGCATCTATGGCCCTAGTTATGGACTTAACGCCAGAGAGGGCTTTTACCTCCTCCTCATTTAGTATGAAGAAATCTACCTCCCTAGCGATCTGCCTAAGGGCCTCCCTAGCCTTCCTGCCCTGCTTTATGTAGCCATTCCACGTGTTCACGCTTATCAGAGCCCTAGGGCAGTGCTCCCTTACATGCCTTATCATGCGTAATACCTTTGTCGGGCGCATCGGGGCAAAGTGGAGGACTAAATCGCTCCTAAGCCAATCGCTGGGGATGCTCCTTATGCCTATCTTAGCTCCAACGCCGAGCCTAGCCTCTAGGTAGTGGGCATTCCAGTGCTCATCATACCTTATGTGGAAGCGTGTTGATGGCATATCATAACGGCTTATGCCACCCATTGGGAATGGCCTTAGGACATCTGGGAATGCGAAATCACGGCCAATGGCGGTAACCAAGCGGATGTTCCTATAGACTGTCCTAGCTGCTAGGGCAGCGTACAGGGCTCCACCACCTGGCTGGAAGTTAGAGCCAAAGGGCGTTTCCACTAGGTCCATTGATACGTGGCCAATGAACACTATGGGCCTCTCGTCCATCTTCCATCGCCCTAAGCACCATAGGGTAGGCCTTGCTCTAGGCTTAAGCTTAAGGGCCGTCTAAGCCAGGTAGGGCAAGAGGGAAGTGTAGTGGCTGTCCTCTTCGCCTGTGCCATAAGGGAGGGAGAGGCCCCAGAACTCACCCTGGATGCCCTCCTAAGGGCCTCCTTCATAGGGCACGACTCAGTTGGCCTCGCACTCGTATCTAATGGGCGTATCCTACTGTGGAGGAAGGCAGAGCCAATTACGGAGGCAGTAGGGGAGCTCAAGGAAGGGGCCTTCCCCAGTGGGGCCAGGGCCTGCCTAGGCCACCTGAGGTGGGCAACACATGGAGTTCCCTACGAGGCCAACACACACCCCCTCCTGGGCTGCAGCGGTGATATCGCCCTAGCTCATAACGGCATAATTGAGAACTGCTATGAGCTAAGGGGGGAGCTCTTATCCAGGGGCCATAGGTTCGTATCCAAGACGGATAGCGAGGCCCTAGTCCACATGCTTGAGGAGCAGCTGGAATCTGGCCTCAGCATCCAGGAAGCCATAGCTAGGGTGCTGGAATCTGCGAGGGGCTCTATATCTATGGCCTTCCTGTGGCTTGAAGAGCCATCCTCAATCTTCTGTGCCTGTAAGAACTCAAGGCTCTTCATAGCTAGGGGTCCAAGGGGCTATTTCTGCTCCTCTGAGCTATCCTGCCTCTATGGCCTAGCCAAGGGCTATCTAGAGCTGGGGAGCGGTGAGGCAGCCATCTTAAGGCCAAGCGGGGTGGAGCTCTTCTCCCTGCCTAGGCTAGACAAGCTTGAGGGGGATTTCAGGCCATTTGAGGTGGACTTGAGGGCGGCAAGGGGCCAGGGGCACCCTCACGTCCTCCTTAGGGAGATCTACGAGCAGGCCTTCTGGCTTGAGAACTCCCTTAGGCTCCAGAGGCAGTACCTAGAGCAAATGGCGAGGCTACTGGCTAGCTCAGAGGAGCTATTCCTAGTTGGCGATGGGCCTTCATACAATGCCTGCCTAGCTGCAAGCTACTTGTTCTCATCTCTAGCCTACCAAGCAGCCCATGCCGTAAGGCTCGTGGAGTTCATCAACCATTACGGCGAGGCCCTTAATGTAGCTACGACCATACTGGTAGCAGATGCCTCTGGCCAGCACCCTAAGCTCAAGGATGCCATTACGCTAGCTAGGGCCAGGGGGGCCACCATCTTGGCCATAACAAATAGGCTCGGCAGCTTCTTAACACGCATGGCAAGGCTATACCTATGCCAGCACTCAGGCCCACCGCTAGGCGTAGCGTCCATGCGGACCTTCACGGCCCAGGTCCTAGTATTCATACAGCTAGCCCTTGAGATAGCCGTGCTGAAGGGCAAGATAGGGCACGTAGAGCTTGAGGAGCACCAGGAGGCCCTCCTATCTACTCCAAGCCTGATCAAGAAGGCCATAGAGATCTCCAAGCCAGCAGCTAGGGAGGCTGCCCGTGAGTACGCAAGTAGGGACTTCTTCTTCATCCTAGGCCGTGGCCTAGGCTACCCAACTGCCCTTGAGGGCCTCCAGAAGCTCATGGAGGTCGCTGGCGTGCCAGGCATCTCCTACCCAGCTGGGGAATCAAAGCACGGCCCGATCAGCCTTGTTGAAGAGGGCTTCCCCGTTATATTCATCTGCCAGATGGATGAAACACATGATGATATAATTGGGAACATCATGGAGATGAAGGCAAGGGGGGCTAGCGTGATAGCCGTAGCTGAGGAAGGGGATAGTGAGGTAAGGGAGTTAGCAGATACGGTGCTCCCAGTGCCAGGGGGCATACCAACCTTCCTAACGCCCCTCATCTACGTGATACCACTCCAGCTCTTCGCCTACTACAGTGCCCTAGCTAGGGGCCTAGACCCAGACGAAGGGCAAGGCCATCCTAGCCCGACCTAGCTAGCACCAACCGCTCCCTTAGCGTATCCACCTCTACTATACGGCAGCCATCAATACGCTTCTCAGAGCCTATTACCGACCTCAAGACAACCTGGGAGCCCTCCTCACGAGCATATATTATGTCCTCAGCTACTAAGCGGCCCTCCAGCAGCACCTTGAACTCGCACATGCCCACCACCAGGAGCACCAGATAGGGCAGGTAGATAAGCACTCGTGCCCAAGGGCCAGCGGTGGAGGTGCGGTTGAGGGGCGCAGGAGGCAGGTACTTCAAGATACACGACCTGCTATCGGCATGGGTAAGGGCAAGCCGAGTAGAGCTGCCTAGGGCCTTTGAGGTCGGGGGGCTTGAGGAGGTAGAGCTAAGGGTAGTTGAGGGGGAGGTTAGCTTAGGGCCAAGGCCACTGAGGCCCCTTGGGCTAAGGCTATTCGTGGGGAAGAGGGTGCTGCTCCACAGGTGCCTCTCCTACGGCGACCTAAGGCTCCTCCTCGTGGACCTACTTGGCTCAGAGGGGCCTACTACCATAGCATTCACGCCCCACTACAGGATCTTCAGAGAGAAGCTGCTGGGGGCCTCCATCTGGCACTTCATAAAGCTGGCCATAATGGTGCGCCTGCTGGCCAAGAGGGGGCATACGTTCGTCCACGCCTCAGGCATCGGGAGGAGGGGGAGGGCCTTCCTCTTCACAGGCTGGAGCGATGTAGGCAAGACCAGGACGGCAGTAGAGCTCCTAGGGAGGGCTGGTGGTGGGCTAGGCTGGATGTCAAGCGATATCACCCTCCTTGGGCCAGGGGGCCGTGTCCTAGCCTGGCCGAGCACGCCAAGCTTGGTCGTAAGGCCATTTGAGAAGCTACCTATCCTGAGGGGCATTGCTATCAACAAGGGGCCGATCCTGCCACCCGATGTAAGGCTGGAGATGAGGGGGAAGCTCTCCCTGCTTTTCGTGCTTGAGCAAGGCCCAGAGGGTGCAAGGGAGCTTAGCCCTGAAGAGGCCTTTAGGAAGCTTGTGATATGTACGGACATGGCCTTTAACTTCTCATCTGACCTACTCCTACTGGCCTACTCCCATGCTAATCCAGAGCTAGATCTACTGGCCCTCAGGGAGAAGCACCTAGAGCTCTTGAGGGAGGCAGTAGAA
>DQYM01000092.1 GCA_011040545.1 Candidatus Bathyarchaeota archaeon
ACGATTATGTTATTATCCCTATCGCAGCAGTAGATATCGCCTGCTGAGCCAAACCTCTCTACGTCCTCAAGCAGCATCCTAGCCGTATGTGGGTTTGGGACGCTTGAGCCAGGCACCTTGGCCTCCCACTCCACACGGCCCGTGCTCAAGTTGTAGATGATGGCCGAGCGCCTCGTATGTGGATCGGCCATGACCAGCTTTGGGCATTCATCCATTGGATCCACAACGTGCTCAGCGTAGTGGGGCGTGAAGCCCCTTTGGCAGAACAGAACCTCGTAGCTTAGGCCACCTGAGCGCATGGCTGCTTAGTGCCCCCTTCATAGCTAAATAAGCCTTACCATCCTGCTGGCTCAGCAGCGCACTGCCTCCTGGCCAATGCCGATACTTTCACTTCCCTATTTCTTTATCTTAGCTATGGTCTGTGCCCCACATAGTGGGCAGAACCTAGGCTCCCTCTGCCCCTCATGCTCCCACTGGTGGCCACACTTAAGGCACCGCCACCTGGCCATCCCATCCCACCCACTGCCCGCTGGCCTTCTAGGAGTTATAGGCCTTCCGCTAGGGCATAGTTTTATCAAAGTTAAGGGGGAAGGTCGGGCGGTGATGGCTTGACCAATAGATACGACCTACTAGTGGTCGGTGCTGGTGTAGCTGGCTGCATGGCTGCTAGGGTAGGTGCTGAGAGGGGCCTGAGCGTATGCATTATTGATGTAAAGCCAAGGGATAGGATAGGCGAGAAGGTATGTGCTGATGCCATAGGGAAGCACCACTTTGATAGGCTTGGCCTAGCATACCCCAAGGGCGAGGAGCTCAAGGCTAGGATAAGGGGCGTTAGGGTATTCTCCCCATCAAGGCGTATTTCATATTTTGTTGAGGGAGAAGGCTTCATAGTGAATAGGAAGCCATTTGGCCAGAGGCTCCTCAAGGAAGCACTAGATGCTGGTGCAGAGCTATTGGATAAGACTAAGGCCCTAGGGCCAATTGTAAAAGATGGCTTTGTAGTTGGAGTAGAAGCGAAGAGGCCCCAGGTAGGCAAGCTAGAGATCTATGCCGAGGTAACCATAGATGCAAGTGGGTTCTTAGCTACCATAAGGAGCAACATGCCACCTGAGGCTGGCTTCCCAAGCTGGATTGATAGGCGTGATTACTGCGTTGGCTACAGGGAGGTCCGTGAGCTTGAGGGGGGGCTTGAGGAGCCAGATGTATGCCACATCTACTTAAGCAGCATCTTAGCACCAGGTGGCTATGCCTGGGTCTTCCCAGCTGGCGAGGGGAGGGCCAACGTGGGCCTAGGCGTCCAGGCCGTGGAGGGCCACCCAAACCCAAGGGCGCTCCTCTACGAGCACCTCCTAAGCTGGCCCATGTTCAAGGGCTCAAGGGTCCTTGAGGCTGGTGGCTGGTTCATACCTACTAGGAGGCCCCTTGAGAACATGGCCTGGAATGGCCTTCTGCTAGCTGGCGATGCTGCCTGCCAGGCTAACCCACTACACGGCGGTGGGATAGGCCAATCGCTCCTAGGTGGCTCTCTAGCAGCTGAGGTCGCCTCAGATGCCATAGAAGCTGGTGATGTTAGCCTCAAGGCCCTCTGGGCCTACAACGTGCAGTTCATGCGCCTAATGGGGGCTAGGAATGCAGAGCTAGATGTATTTAGGATCTTCCTTCAGAGGCTAACAGATGATGAAATAGAGTACGGCATGTCAAAGAAGCTAATAGGCGAGGAGGACCTCGCCCGTGTTTCAGAGGGCGAGAGCATCTCGCTAAGTGCCTTGGACAAGCTCTCAAGGGCGCTAAGGGCTCTAGGCAGGCCTGGCTTCCTAAGGAGGCTCTCTAGGACGCTGAAGCTCATGAAGGCAGTTAGACAGCACTACGAAGCCTACCCAGCGAGCCCAGATAGGTTTAAGAGCTGGGAGGAGAAAGCCAGGGCATTATTTGAGGAAGCAAGGAAGCTCTAGGGGAACTCCTACTTTTCCTCTGGCCACTTGGTGATAACCGTATTTACTTGGATTATATCCTCGGTTATCACGTTCCCCCTCACGGTCTTCCTCCTTCGCTCCCCCTTGCGCTTTGGCCTAAAGCCTGGTGGCCCGCTGAGCAGGATACGCACCTTAACACCACCGTGGACATCAGGCCTCATGGGGAAGCCATCTTTATCCGTCCCCCCAGTTATCTTGAGCTTGTAGCCAGGCATGCCTACTACGGAGCCATCTATGACATCGCCTATCTTTAGGCCTATGAAGGGCCTGAACTTATCAGGTGGTAGCTGAACCGGCGTTGTCTTCCCCGTCCTCGGATCGGAGACGTTTATCCTATACGTTAGCTCCTCCTCGCCCGACATGCTCACCACCGCAGGGGCCTCACGGCCACTAGTATAAGTGCTTAGGCCCTATGGTAGCTAGGGCAGGTGGCATGGCCCTTACATGCCTAGCTCTGAGAACAGCTTCTCCCTCATTATCTCCTCAAGCTCCTCTAGGACCTCTACTTCCTCTTGCGTTAGCCTATCCCTGAACTTCTCTAGGAGCTTACGCCTGTGCTCTGGTGGGACGCTCACGTAGAGGATATCGCCTTCATCTATGTGGCGCCCAACTATGGCCTTATCTATGGAGATAGCTACCTGAGCCCCCTTCGTTGCCTCTGGTATAGCCTTCTTCCTATCTTGTATCTGGAGTATCTGGCCTACATCACGGCCATCTGGCCTAACTAGCCTATACCTAGGCTTAATTCTCCCTGCTAGCACTTCAACGCCAACGATAGCTGGCCTAGAGCGCCTGAAGACAAAACCAGGTAGTATCCTTATCTTACCTGGCTTGACGAGGGCCTCAAACTCACGCCTAATCCTTGTTTCACGGAGCTCCGTTGCCCAGCGCATGTAGTCATCTACCAGCGTGTAGATTATGTTGCTCCTGAAGATCTTAATCCCCCTCATTCTCGCCTCTTCCTCAGCATCAGGTAGCACCTTCACGTTGAAGGCCAGTATAGCACCATAGGCTTCATCCTTCTCCCTAACTATAGATGCCTCTACAACATCTGACTTACATACATCACCTACGTCAGCAATCCTAACTGGCACATCCCTCCTAGCCAGGCTCTCCACTATGGCCTCTAGGCTCCCAAGTGCATCTGCCTTCACCACTATGCCAGTTTTATCAGTTATCACCCTGACCCTCTCAAGCTCGGCCTGAACGGCCTTAACGTAATCGCCTACGTCCTCGCCCTCGGGCACCACGTATATTGGCGAGCCAGCTATAGCATCATCAAGCTCAGGTGCTACTATCTTAACGCCAGCAGCAGCATGGACCTCCTCAACAGATGAGAACCTCTCCCTTGGGTCCCTTATCTCATCTAGGGGCTTTGGCATGAGAATGGCCCTTACCCTAGTTACAATTGCCCCCCTCTTGCCACCTAGCACTATTACATCTCCCTTCCTCAGTATGCCATCGTATATTATGGCATTTACCGTCGTCCCAAGCCCAACTTCCTCCCTTACCTCAAGCACGGTGCCCCTCGCAGGCCCCTCGGTAACAGCTAGCCTATGGCGTAAGTACTGCTGCGTTAGCCCTATTAGGACGGCTAGGAGCTCCACTATGCCCTCGCCAGTTTTCGCACTGGTCGGCACGATCGGCACTGTCTTAACTAGCTCTTCATACGTCCTTATCTCACCGAACCTAATCCTATCAAACCTATCTGCCTTGTAGCCAAGCCTTGAGAAGGTCCCTATTATGGTGTATATGCGCTCATCAAGGTCCATGCGCACGTAGGGATCCTGCTTCTGGTATGAGGTCATGAAGGGTGCATCTGGAACTGGCTTCCAGCCAGGTATACGGTCTATCTTGTTTGCAGCTACTAGGAATGGCGTCTTCCTAGCCTCAAGTATGCTCAAGCACTCGTAGGTTTGAGCTTGGAACCCCTCCATGACATCTATAACCAATATGGCTATATCTGCTACCGACCCACCCCTACGCCTTAGGTTCGCAAATACCTCATGGCCAGGTGTATCTATTATCAAGAGGCCAGGTATCTTAATCTCGCCCCTG
>DQYM01000023.1 GCA_011040545.1 Candidatus Bathyarchaeota archaeon
CCTGAGTAACCAGTGCCAATTACGAGCACCTCAGGCCCTACCTCAAGGGCCTTATCAAGGTCCTCCATGTGTAGCCTGTGCCCTTCCTTCCTCCACCAGTTGGCCAAAACGCCATCTGGCCTTATTATGACATCGCTTGTGTACCTCTTGCCATCTATGATTATCTCACCAAAGCTATATGCTTCTACCTTAGGAGGCCCTCGCCCTGGCAAGTTAGCTCCCCTGGGGGCTATGGATTGGGCTAATATAAGCCATACGTGCCCTAGAACTCCGTTAGCCTAGCCTGGCCGAGGCCAGTTAGAGCCCACTTGAAGGGCCTCCTGCCACTACGGGCCACTATGCCCTCACGCTCAAGGGAGGCCAGGTGGTGCCTGATGGCTGAGTAGCTAAGGCCAGTCCTCTCGGAGAGCTGGGCTATCGTTAGGCCTGGCTCTTCCTCAAGGGCCATTATTATCTTGGTCCTTGCGTTAAGGCCAGGCTTAACGTTCCTCTTGTGGGCAAGCCAGGCCCTTGGGTGATATGGCATACCACTACCATAGGAGGGGGTAGTTATTTATGAGCCTTACCCACATGCCGCTTGCGAAGGGGCTTGCCCAGGCCAGGCTAGAGCCACTCCGCTAGGTCCCTCTTTATGGGGCTCCTAGATGGCATGGGGAAGGCAGGAAGGCCAAGGCGCTTCCTTATCTCCTCAGCTAGTATGGCCCCTGAGCCCATTCGGTAGTTATCCGTTATGACTAGCTTGGGCTTGCACTCCTCCACGTAGGCAAGGAGGCCTTTAAAATCAGCGTGGTCGCTTAGGCCAACGATGAACTCCCGCTTCCCGACTTCCCTAACTGGCCTGCTTAGCTCCCACCCGCTTATGGTTATGCGCATGGCTGCTTTAGGCCCCCTAACCTTGGAGTAGCCAGAGCTGTGGTAGAAGGCCACGTACGGCTCGCCCCTAGCCATGAGCTCCCTGGCCTCGCTTGAGTCCTCTGGCATGTAGTCGCCAACGATCATGCCGTAACGCTCGCAGACCCTAGTTACCTCGTAGATCCTCCTCGGCATGATGAAGGGAGCCCAAACACCACCATCAGCTAGTATCTGCATTACCTCCTGGAGCTTGCCGTGGTAGCCGAAGATGAGGACTGGCCCCTCCCTTAGGCCAGAGCGAACTAGCTCAACTAGCCTCTCTTCAACTTCATGCTCAAACTCCCTTACCTGCCCAGGTCGGCCATAGGTGGCCTCCATGACGAGCACGTCTGCCTCAATAACTGGCGTGCCAGGGAACTTGAAGTCGCCAGTGTAGAGGAGCCTGCTGCCTTCTTCATCCTCAACGAGCACTTGGGCAGAGCCTATTATGTGCCTAGCCTTGAAGAGCGTAAGGGTTTCCTCACCTAGCTTGAAGGGCGAGTTGTACTTTAAGCCTAGGACGTTTGGGAGGCGCCTTATATCACGCCTCCTTAGCACGGAGAGCAGGTCCCTAGTGGCCTCGGTCATGATGACCCAGGAGCACTCCTTGATGCTCCTTGAGAGCTCCCTAGTGTGGTCGTCATGGGCGTGCGTGATGACCCTAACGGGCCTAGAGGGCTCATGTGCATCGCAGGCTACCTTCTTGCCGAGCAGGATAGCCCCACGCCATGTTATTCGGGCCTTGCAGAATAGGTCATCGGCCCTCCTACCCCCCAAGGAGCTCCCGACCTCCTATGGCTTAGCCGTTGCCCTTAGCTCCTCTAACCCAAACACCCTTACCTCAAATGGGTTGTGGATCACGTAATCTACCTTGCCCCTTACTATTATGACACGCCCCCTAACATCACGGCCAAGCCAGCGGATTATGCCTTCCTCACGCTCAACCATGCCTAGGGCCTCTAGAGTTGAGATAGCTGCCTCAAGCTCAGGGCCAGGTAGGCCAGAGAGGTCGGATAGGTCCTCAGCCGTTAGCTCCTCACGCTCAGAGAGGGCCTCTATGAGCTTCTCAAAGGCCTCCCTACTGGCCATCAGCCCTCCACCCCCTCCCATAGGACCTCTAGCTCTTCCTCCTTGAAGAATATACGCATTTCCCTCTCAGCGCTCTCAGGGCTATCTGCAGCATGTATGATGTTGGCCGTTATGTCCAGGGCGAAGTCGCCCCTTATGGTGCCTGGCTCTGCCTCAACTGGATCTGTAGCACCGATCATGCGCCTAAGGACCCTTATGGCATTAGGGCCCTCAACCACCATCAGGAGGACGGGGCCAGATGTAACATGCCTTACTAGGCGCTCAAAGAATTCCTTGCCCACGTGGGGCTCGTAGAGGCGCTCTGCTTCCTCACGGGTCATCCTATGCAGCCTCATGGCCCTTATCTTAAGCCCCCTGCGCTCTATGCGGGCGACTATCTCGCCCATCAGGCCACGCCTCACCGCATCTGGCTTCAGGAACACGAAGGTCCTCTCAACCCCACCCATGCCCAACGCCCAGGCCGAGGGGGCCACTAGGGCCTAAAGCCTTGCTACCAGTGGGGCCTCAGCTCCTGCCTTTTCGGCCACCGCTAAGGCCCCACCGCTATCCTCATCACTGGCCGTAGTGGTGTGGGAGGGGAGCTTAAAAATCAGCCCTAGGGGGAGGGGAGCCCCATAATCACGGGGGGCTCGCCAATCGGTGGGATACCCCCGCCCCCACCACCAGCGCCCCACGTGAAGTGGACCACCTTCCAACCCGTGCCAGCATCAAAGGCGTAGAGGGTATCGCTGAGCCAGTAATCAACATCTACCTCAAGAGCGAGTGGGTCGGCGGCCTTCCCTATCTCTATTTCCCTTCCAGAGTTCAACGGAGAGCGTGAGGGGGCCGTAGCTCACGGTGAAGGTAACCTTGAGGCCGTACCTCTCCACCACGTGGATGCCTGGGCCTAGGTATATCGTGATGGTGCCTCGGTACTCCTCACGGTACCAACGCTGGTACTGCCCTGATACCTCGCCGCCACAGTAAGGGCAACCTATGTAATTGCCAGGCGCTGCCCCACTAAAATCAACGGGATACACAAATTCCTCATACCACGTGAGCCAATCGGCATCGTAGAGCCAGCGCTCGTATCTGTACAGCACACATACATTTATCCATTCCTTGGCCCCGTTGGAGACCTGGGCAACACGGTAGGCGTCATGGCATACCGTTATCTTGTCGCCAGCGGAGTACCAGCGGCTCCACTGGCCCCAGATGTACGTGTACCTGAACTTAGCCGTGTAGAAGAGGTAATTGCCCCTGTGGAAGTAGACGCCTACCCTTATGCCAGATATGGAGTGACGTTGGACAGCTGGCATCTCCTCGATGGTCTCCGCCACCTCCTCTAGGAACACTGCTAGGTAGGGGAGTGGCATGGCATCGCTGGGGCCAAGGCTCGGTTGCTCCTGTGGCCCCCTGGGTGCCTGTGGAGGACTACCTCAACGGTCATCTCTATCTCCGTCGCATTCGGCTCCACCCTGACTATTCTCTCGCCAAAATACCAGTTATTGAACAGGCATACTAGGTATTCGTGCTTCTGCCAGTGCCCGTTCCACCACATCCAGCGCCTACGTAGATTGAGCACGATGGTGATGCTGGGGCAGTATTCCAGGCTGGTGTAGACCACCTCGCTATTGGGCTTGCGCCAGGCATCCGTCAGGTTCCTCACCACGACGGCGAAGGTGCCCGTGAGGGCCTCCCCATCCTCACTCACTGGGACCACGTGAAGCACGAGCCTCGTGGGGTAGCCCGCTCGCCCAATCAGCGCTACCGAGATCAAGGTGCAGCTCAAGATGACAGCAGCTACTAGGGCGATAACTAGGGCCTTTTGCCTGCTCATGCCCGTCTCTCATGTGTTCACAACGAAGGTTTATAAATCTTAGTGCCTCTCCACCTTGCCGTAGAACTTCGTCCACTTCAGCTTCCTTGGGTCCCTACGGAGCTTCAGGTAGTTCTTTCGGCACTTGCTTGAGCAGAACCAG
>DQYM01000022.1 GCA_011040545.1 Candidatus Bathyarchaeota archaeon
TCAGTTGCCTTCTCTGGCTCGTGCGAGTGGCACCATGAGCAGTGCTCTCGGATGTTAGCCATCTCAAATAGATACGGGTTCAGGCCTGCCTCAGCCACCACCTGCCTGAATGTTGGCTCGTGCATCCTTGGTGAGCATGATGCTACGACCACCCTGTTGAGCTTGTACTTCTTTATGGCTTCCTTTATGGCCTTCTGGCCAGGCTCAGAGCATGTATATGGGTTGTGCTCTGCGTGGACGACGCCTGGGAGGGTGCGTGCGTACTCTGTTACGGCTTCAACATCTACTACGCCAGCTATGTTTAAGCCACAGTGGCATACGAACACGCCGATGCGGGGCTCTTCACGCTCGTCCATCCCTGGCCCCTGGAGGCAGGGCCACAGCGTATATATTTGCCTTCTGGAGCCCTAAGGCCTGGTAAGTCTTATATGCCTAACGCCACTCAGGCGCTCGGTGGCCGAGATATGGGGGTAGGCGAAAAGGGCTTTGAGGAGACGCTTAAGCCTGAGGTCGTTGAGAAGGGCTTCTGTGCCGTATGTGGTGCCTGTGTCTCCCTATGCCCATTTGGTGTTATTGAGCTAAGGCCCTCTGGGCCAGAGCTAGTAGATAACTGCTTGAAGTGCGGTAATTGCTATAGCGTCTGCCCAAGGTACGAGCTAGATGCAGAGGCCATAGAGCGATTTGCCTTCGGCAGGCCTAGGAGGCCAGATGAGGAGTTCGGCGTGGTCAGGAAGATGCTGCTCGCTCGCTCAAGGGATGAGGAAGTGCTCAAGGTATGCCAGGACGGCGGTGTTGTAAGCACGCTGGTTAAGCACCTCGTTTCATCTGGCATGGCAATTGCAGCCGTGCTCTCTGGCGTTAGCCTTGATACCCCCTGGCTACCAGAGCCTAGAATAGCTATAAATGGCCAAGAGGTCCTTGAGTGCGCAGGCAGCCGATATAGCTATACACTCAACCTCATGTCAAATGTAGGTACATCAGCGCTACTGGGCTTCCTAGAGGGGAGGAAGGCTGCCTTCGTTGGCCTCCCATGCCAAGTAGCAGCCATGAGGAAGATCCAGATGCTCCCAGTTGAGGAGCTAGGCTGGCACAAGGCCTTTGGCCCTATAATAGGGCTGTTCTGCACGGAAACATTTGATTACGATGGCCTAGTCAAGCTGATGCGTGAGAAGCTAGGGCTTGAGCCAGGCGATGTGGTGAAGATGAACATAAAGAAGGGGCGCCTCTACTTCTACCCAAGGGAAGGTGAGCCAAAGGCCGTGAGGGTAAAGGAGCTTGCCGACCTAGTTAGGCAGGGCTGTAAGGTATGCACGGACTTCTCAGCTGAGCTAGCGGATATCTCAGTTGGCAGCTTAGGCCTAGAGGGGTGGAACGTAGTTATAATTAGGTCGGAGCTCGGCGAGGATGTGTTCAACAGTGCCCTTAAGGCTGATCTCCTTGAGACAAGGCCTATTGAGGAGGAGCCACAAGTTATTGATGTCCTAAGGCGATTAACAGAGATGAAGCGTAAGCGAGGGGAGAAAAGGAGCTAGGATTGCCATGCATGCTAGTAGGGAGGCCATGAGGCTGCCTAGGAAGCCCCTTAGGCCCAGGAAGGCCCTGAGGATCCGTGAGGTAGAGGTACTTGTTATCTGGGATCGCTGTAAGGGCTGTGGCTTCTGCATAGAGTTCTGCCCTAGGGGCGTCCTAGACTACAGCGATAAGCTAAATGCACGTGGTGCTAGGCCACCTGTGGTCGTCAGGCCAGAGGAATGCGTTGGCTGTGGCCTCTGCCAAGATATATGCCCTGACCTAGCCATATTCGTCGTGCCAGTTAAGAGCGAGGAGGGCAGGTAGAGCTTATTTAGGCCAATCTACCGCTAGCCGTGGGGCGATGAGGTATCAGGGTTACGTGAGCTCCACGTAGCCATGACAGGAAGGCATTAGGCCGAGCCCCTCCTGGCCCTAGGCCCTGGGCTTGCCCGTGCGTAAGATCTTCATGCCAAGGTAGGTGGCCTAGGCCAGAACCACTCGCCCTTAGGTGGACCAGGGCACCCATACTTCTCTAGGCCGTAGCGCCTGAGGGGCTTCGTGAGGTGCCTCTGGGAGCGTGGAGGCGGTAGGTAGAGGCCTGGCTTGACCTCCCTTGGCACCTCAACGAGCACCTTGCGGGCACCTGGATCCCTAAAGCCACACTTCGGGCAGCGGAAGCCCTTGTTGGCCCCCATGGACTTCATGCGCTTCCCACAGGCTGGGCAGTGCGGGTTCATGGCTATGGCCTTCCTAGCTAGCTTGATTATCCTTAGCTTCTCCACGTTCAGCGTCAGGCGACCACCTGGCCCTAGCTTAACGCCACCAGCTACCTCAACTAGGTCGCCAGGCCAGAGGAGGGAGGCAACCTTAGCTAAGCGCCCAGATGGCCAGTAGGCAGCACAATCAACTTCCCCACTTCCATCTGAGAGCCTGAATATAACATGGCCACCGTGTATCATGGTAGGAGGGCTTGAAACATAGCCCCTTATGATGGCTGGCATATGTGGCTTAAGCTCCCTCACCAGCCTGTGGGCTAGGTGGGCATCAGTCCCCTGGTTGGTCCTGAATATAACCCACCTCTCAATTGGCTCACCGACCTCAAGCATCCTGAAGGCCTTAAGAACAATACTTGGGCTTTCGCCCCTAATGCCAAGCAGAACTGGATCTGGCCCCCTAGGTGTTATCAAGATGCGCTCTTCCTCATAATCGTAGTTGTTAAACGTAAGTGGCCTAGTAGCTTCATCCATCTTGATTACGCTCTCCTCGCTCACGGCCCTTGGCTTCCCCCTCATCTCTGGCACCCTGTACGCTAAGAGCTCGTCGTGTGGTCCCCGCTGAGGGTTTCGCCTATGGCAGCAAGCGCACCTATGATGCCACGACCAAGCTTGAAGCCCAAGGCCCTTATGCCGTGCTTAGCACATAGCCTAAGGGCCTCATCTAAGCTTACTATGCCCCTTATGGCCCTCTTGGCAAATAGCTTTAGCGATATGGGCACCTTACCCACGTGGAGTGCTACTCCTGGGTGTGTATTCTCATCGCCTAGGTCAGCCTCAGCCTCCACTAGCCTAGCTGCCATAGCTACTACTTCATCAAGCAGGTCCTCACGGCAGTAGAAGCGTAGGCATACAGCCCCATTTCCACGTGTCTTCCACGGGGCATTTGGGTTCAGCCTTATGAGGCTTGGGTAGTCCACGAACTCAACGCCCATCCTGTAGAGCTCCTCAACCATGAGGGCAGCTACGTAGGTAGTGCAGCCTCCCCTTGGCGAGTCGGTATCATCTATGCCTAGGTGGGCGAGCACGTGCTCTGGCATCGGCTAGCTAGGAGCCCTGGGTCTCTATAACGCTCAGCGTCTGCGTTTGCGTGATGTGCTCCATGCGCCTTATCTCCCAGATTACTAGCCTGTTCAGCTCGGCCCTGTCGGGCACGTTTAGCTTAGCTATGATATCCCAGGGGCCGAAGACGAGGTATGCTTCCTCAACGCCCTTCAGCTCCCTTAGCCTTTTCAGCACTTCCTTCTCAGCGCCCACATCCGTCCTTACCAACACGTAGGCGATGGGCAATCCCCAACCCTCAGGCATGGGTAGGGCTTGGCCATAAAAGCTTCTGCCCTATGGGGGCATAGGGCTTAAAGGCCCCTAGCTTAAGCTAGGTGTGGAGATGGGCCTAGGATACGTGAGGCTATACATATATCACATGCGCCAGGACGATGCCCGTAAGTGCACGGCCATGAAGCTCAAGCGCCTTGGCCTAGCTAGGGTCTTCTTCTCGCTTAGGGAGGCACCGAGGGGGGCTCTGATACTGGATCCAAGGGCTAAGAAGGCCCTATCACGCCAGGATAGGCAGATCATGCTATCAAGGGGTCTGCTGGCCGTAGACTGCAGCTGGGCA
>DQYM01000051.1 GCA_011040545.1 Candidatus Bathyarchaeota archaeon
CCCGTCTTGCCATATATGAAGACGTTTGAGCACTTCTGGCCCCTCAGGGATGGGGCCAATATGGAGGCCAAGGTCCTTATCTCGTTCTCCCTATGTGGTAGTCGCTCTGGTACGTAGTCGTGCCTTAGGACATCCCTATCCTTGAATATCGGGCTGTCGCTCAAGAACCTCTCAAACACCTCGTCCACCGAACCCTCACCCGAAGTAGCCCGAACTTGGCCGTGGGCCCCCACCCCTTCACTTCCACTGGAACTCCCTGCCTGATGGTGGAACCCTTGTGGTTCCTTGAATTTGAACAAGGAACAGACCCCTCCCTGCACTCCAGGGGAGGATCGCTGGTCTCTTAAGCCCTACTGTCTAATTTCCTAGGCTAGGCTCACGGCCATGTTGGGAGCCCCAGGACCATCAGGGCTGGGCCTCCTATGGCCAACAGCATGGAGCTCCAGTGGAAGCCAGGGGGTGGGCGGGCTCACGACCAGGTTTGAATTCCCTAAGGATAGGCAAAGTGAAGAGCTGTGAAGGGATTTTTCAATAGCTGGCTCAAGGCCCTCACCCCTCTGCTTCCGCTGGAGGGCCAGTAATTACCATAAACCTTGGCCTAGATTCAGGGCTAGATTTCATAGTGAAGACTGTAGAGGTCAGATAGCTGCAAAATTGCCCCCTCCTCCAGCTAGGGGTGAGGTTCACAGCTGTAGAGTTTTACAGCTTCACAGTAAGGCTTTAGAGGTCGTGAAGCAGTAGGGGGCTCGGAAGAAGCGGGCCATGCCACCTAGGAAGCTCAAGATAGAGCTCCACGATCACGAGGGGACCAAGTACGTCTTCACCGTAGAGGGCCGTCTAACGAGGGATAAGGTAGCCCGAATCCTTGAGATGGTGGAGATCCTAGGTGGCGTGCCAGAGGAAGAGCTAATCCTACCTCCACCGCCTAGCGAGATGACGCTCTACGAGCGCTTGAAGATGCTGATAGAGCGCTACCTAACGGATACGTGGTTCACGAGCAGGGACGTAAAGGATCTCTACGAGCAGGAGTATGGTGAACCTGTGAAGCTGAGCACGGTATCCACCTACCTAGCTAGGATGGCTGATAGGGGGCTCCTAGTTAGGGCTGGCCCATCATCTGGGAGGCGCTACAGGCTTAGAGCTGAGGCCATTAGGCCAGTAGCAAGGTCCTTCTAGGCTCACAACCACGTGCTTGGTCGTGAGCTATATAATATAGGTGGGTTTCACGGCCAAAACAAGGTCCCTTCTAGCTAAGAAGCCATCTTTGGTCGTGAGCTACACTAATATATGGGAATTCACGACCAAACTCAAGCCCCTTTCTAGGTAAGGGGCTTGCTCCTGGTCGTGAGCCTAACATATTAATGGTAGTGGCTAGCTCACGGCTAAGCTCAGCAATAACTAATAAGCCATGATGCCCAGGCTGGGCCAGAGGTGCTGGGCTTGGGGGGTGCGCACCCCTACATACCTAACTCAGCTGAGGGCTGTAAGAAGGCCATGCTCTCCTCCCTAGGCATAAGCAGCGTTGAGGAGCTCTTCTCGGACATACCTGAGCAAGTAAGGCTTAGGAGGCCCCTGAGCCTGCCAGGCCCACTGCCAGAGCAGGAGATCCTCAGGCACGTGAGGGAAGAGCTCTTAAGCGTTAAGACGGCCCTAGATATGCCAGTTTTCCTTGGTGCTGGCTGCTGGCCCCACTACGTCCCTTCTGCCGTGAGCTTCATAGTATCTAGGACGGAGTTCTACACGTCCTACACGCCCTACCAGCCAGAGGTAAGCCAGGGCATGCTCCAGGCCCTCTGGGAGTACCAGAGCCTCATCTGCGAGCTCACGGCCATGGACGTAGCCAACTGCTCCATGTACGATTGGGCATCGGCCCTTGGGGAGGCTGCTAGGATGGCCGTGAGGGCTACCAAGCGCAGCAGGATCTTGGTCCCAAGGATAATACACCCAGAGCGCCTTGAGGCCCTAAGTGCTTACGCTGAGCCCGCTGGCATACGAATTGCCCAAGTGCCCTACGAGCCAGGAACTGGCCAGATGGACCTAGAGGCCCTCAAGGAGCTCCTAGGCCCAGATGTAGCTGCCATCTACGTTGAGAACCCATCCTACCTTGGCTTCGTGGAAACCCAAGCGAAGGCCATAGGCGAGCTAGCCCACGATGTCGGTGCCCTCTTCATAGTAGGCGTGGACCCAATATCGCTTGGCCTCCTTGAGGCCCCTGGCAACTACGGGGCAGATATAGTGGTCGGCGAGGGCCAGCCCCTCGGCAACTACATGAACTTCGGAGGCCCCCTCCTGGGCATATTCGCCTGTCGGGCGGATAGGCGCCTCATATGGCAGATGCCAGGTCGCATAATAGGCCTAACGGTTGATGCCGATGGCCGTAGGGCCTTCTGCATGGCCCTCCAGGCCAGGGAGCAGCACATAAGGCGGGAGAGGGCATCTAGCAACATCTGCACGAACGAGGCCCTCTGCGCCGTTGCTGCAGCAGCCTACCTAGCCCTCCTAGGGCCTGAGGGCCTAAGGGAGCTATGTGAAACCATAATCTACCGTGCTCACTACGCTATGAAGGCCCTGAACTCCCTCCCAGGCGTAAGGGCACCGCTCTTCAAGGCCCCACACTTCAAGGAGTTCGTCGTCAACTATGATGAATCTGGGCTCACGGCCAAGGAAGTACATGAGCTCCTACTTGAGCACGGTATTCACGGTGGCAAGATCATCACGGGCGAGTTCCCAGAGCTAGGCCAGTCCATGCTCTACTGCATAACGGAGATCCACACCAAGGCCGATATAGATAGGCTCGTTGAGGCCCATAGGGCCATCCTTGGGGCGTGATGGCCATGAGCAGCGGTGGCCGTGAGCCCGTGTTCAGGCAGGCCCGCTGGGATGAGCCCATCATATTTGAGCTCGGTGCCCCTGGCAGGAGGGGGTTTAGGCCACCTAGGCCTGAGCCAGAGGTCGTTGAGGCAGTAGGCCCGCTTGAGGCCCTCCTGCCCAAGGAGCTAGTACGCAGGGAGCCACCAAGGCTACCAGAGCTCTCAGAGCCAGAGGTCGTAAGACACTTCACACGCCTCTCCCAGATGAACTACTGCCCCGACCTGGGCTTCTACCCGCTCGGGAGCTGCACCATGAAGTACAACCCAAAGCTATGTGATGAAATCGCCCGCCTGCCCCAGGTAGCCTGGGTGCACCCATACCAAGATGAGAAGACCATCCAGGGCCTCCTAGCGATCCTGTACAGGCTCAAGCTATGGCTTGCCGAGATAACTGGCACGCACGAGGTCGCCCTCCTGCCCTCAGCAGGGGCACACGGTGAGTTCCTTGGCTGCTTGTTAATCAGGGCATACCATAAGCAGAGGGGCCAGCTAGGCGAGAGGAGGGAGATAATCGTGCCAGATAGCGCACATGGGACCAACCCCGCTAGTGCTGCTATGGCTGGCTTCAAGGTCGTAACCATACCATCTGGCCCCAATGGCTGTATTGACCTAGAGGCCCTCAAGGCAGCAGTTTCAAGCCGAACAGCTGGCCTAATGCTTACTAACCCAAATACACTTGGTGTTTTTGAAGCTGAAATAACAGCTATAGCTGAGGTAATCCATGATGCAGGGGGCCTGCTCTATTACGATGGCGCGAACCTAAATGCCATCCTGGGCAAGGCTAGGCCAGGTGATATGGGCTTTGATATAGTCCACATAAACCTGCATAAGACATTTGGCACCCCACATGGCGGTGGTGGCCCTGGCTCAGGCCCAATAGGCGTTGTAGAAGAGCTTGAGCCATTCCTGCCAGTGCCGAGAATAGAATATGATGGTAAACGCTACTACTTTAATTGGGATAAGCCCCTTGCGGTAGCCAAGATAAGGGCATTTCACGGCAACATAGCCGTCC
>DQYM01000211.1 GCA_011040545.1 Candidatus Bathyarchaeota archaeon
CGTTAAGTTCCTAGTTTATCATGGGAATAGCTTTGACGATATGGTTTCTGCCGTCCCAGGCCTAAGCTTCAGCAAGCCAGTAGAGCTCATGAGGCTCTTGCTTGAGGCCCGCCACCTAGCCCCAATATATGGCCTTAAAACACCAATAGCCCCAACACCTAGGGATATGCTCGTTATAGAGCGAATACCAGATGTATTCCACACGGGCCACATCCACGTTAGTGCTACGGGCATCCACAAGGGCGTTGTTCTCATTAACTCTGGGGCCTGGCAGCTCCAGACGGAGTACCAGAGGTCCAGGGGCATCGTGCCAACGCCTGGGAAGGCCGTGCTGGTCCGCCTCTCGGACTTAAGCACCCTTGAGCTAGACTTCACCCAGCCCTACCTCATGCCATGAGCTACGTGGGCCGACCACAAGCCTTAAAAACTCTTACCGCTAGAGAGCGGGCCGTAGGCGAGGGGAGTTGGCGGATAAGGAGGGAATAAAGGACACGGTTCTCTCGTTCCTAAGGCAAATGGGTGTTGAGGTCATATACTGGGATCCAGAGGGCGATCGCTTCGTGCTTCCCTATAACATAGAAGGCAAGGACATAATGGTCTACGTGCTATTCCTTGATGACTATAGGTGGGTGGTAACGCTAGCCGACCTATACGACCTTGCTGAGCTACCAGAGCACGTAAATAGGGAGGCGTTCTACCGTAGGCTCCTATCGGATAACTTCATGCGATATGAAACTAGGTACGGCATAGATTTTGAGAACCACCTCGTGGCCCTAGCTGAGATGAGGTCGGATGAGCTTGAATACGAGAACTTCAGCACTGAGTTCGCTGGCGTCCTCGGCTCTGCTGCCCACTTCATAACTAAAATAGCCCCCGAGCTTGGCATCCCTCTCTGAGAGGCCAGAAAAGCTCTAAGTCCCTCTTTTTAGGCCCTTTCTTCCCTGGCCTAGGCACAACGATAGGATTGGCCCCCTTAGGTCCAGTAGCCTCTCAACCATTATATCTGGCATGAGTTCCCGTGGTAGGTCTAGCAGGAAGCTTGGCTCCCTACCCCAGAGCACGAGGGCACAGGCAAGGCCAACCTCCTTAGCACCTATCACATCTGGTCGCCAATCCCCCACCATCATAGCCTCATCTGGCCTCACGCCCAGGGCCTCAAGGGCCATGAGGAATATGCGCCTATCTGGCTTAGCTATACGGACTTCATCTGATATGATCACTACATCCATGAGTTTCTCAAGGCCCGTCTGGCGTAGGATAGAGCGTAGGAGCTCCCCATCTGCATTTGAGATAAGGCCTACCTTAAGGCCAAGCTCCCTACAGAAGGCAGGGAGCTTTAGGGCCCCATGAAAGGGCTTAGTCCTCTTCCTAATCGTTTCCTCTAGGACCTCAATAGCTATATCTAGCTCTTCAGGGCCAAGGAGAACACCGTACTTAGCTAAGCAAGCCCTTAGAGATCGCTTGAAGACATCCCATGTGGAGAGGCCAGCAGTAGCCTGGGGCTCAAGGGCCAAGAGCTCCTCATCCCACCTCTCGTGCACCTCATCGGCATCTAGGTGGCTCAGGCCAAGATCTACCAGAATGTGCTTAGTGGCCTCTAGGTGGAGCCCCCTAGCATCTAGCAGCGTGCCAAAGGCATCAAACAGGACGGCCCTAAGCACGCCTCCCCTCAAGGCCTAGTGGAGGGCAATTGGGGGCTTAAAAGGCCACGGGGAGCCCCAGCCAATACCGATAAGCTTAATAGAGGGCCGAGAACCGACCAGCTTGGGCAGCGGGGTAGGGCAGCCAGGTAGCCCGCTGGGCTCATAACCCAGAGGTCGGTGGTTCAAATCCACCCCCCGCTACCACCCGCTGCCCACCATCTATGGGTGGAAACTACGATGGATGTAGCCGATGGCCCACCTAGGCCCAGCTGTGCTCGCATTAGAGCTTGCTCTCCCCCATCAGCCTGGCCCTAAGGAACTCAAATGGCTGCTTAGCCTCCGCTGGCAGGCCCTGGTACATTTCCGTCCCCTCAAGGGCCTCTAGCATCTGCATTAATTGCTTCCTTAGGGTAGAGAGCACGGGCCTTAGCCTACTTAGCATTTCCTCTACTTGGTAGCTCTCTGCGAAGTAGAGGCTTAGGGCTGGCCAAGCAGCAGCTATCATAAGCCTTATCTGCTCATAGCCAACTGGATCATCTAGGGAGAACCTAGCGCCTGCGAAGGAGCGTATGTATGATATTAGCTCACCTACCACAAAGCTCCTCTCAAAAGCCATATGCTTCACCCTCTCTAGTGCAAGCACGTGCCTCCTGCCCCAGAGGAGGGCAAAGGCAATGATGCCAGCTATGGCTATGACGTAGAGGATGTTCCTGTACTGACCAGGTATGATGGCGTAGCCAAGTACATACTGGTCCATAGCACTAATTAGGCCACCACCGAGCGGGAAGGATAGGAACTTCAAGTACTTATTCCGAGCCTCCTTTAGCTCCACGTTTATGGCCTTCTCCACATCGGAGAACAGCCTGCCTATGTAGCTCTCAAGGGCATCTATGCTGAAGAAGCAGCTACGTGCAATCCTAAGTAACCTTATCTCCCTTAAGAGCGCATCTAGGCTTGATGCCATTTCCCATCTCCAAGCCTATGCTATATCTAGGGGCTTAAGGTTTCTCGTGCTTAGCTTTAGGCTAGCGTTTGCCCTCAGCAGGCAATAACATCTACCCAACTCTCCCTCCATTTAAGTAGGCAGCTCAATCAAGCCTTAAAGGCCCCCTCACGACCCTAAGCCAGCCTGTGGGAGGGGCTAGGGGTGCCAGCGAGGTTTGAGGAGATAAGCCCAGCCGACTTCTTCTACCGCTATAGGGACATAGCTGGCTTCTCAAACCCAGCGAGGGCCTTGTTCTCAGCTATAAGGGAGCTCATTGAGAATGCCCTAGATGCCTGTGAGGCAGTTGGCATACTGCCAGATATATACCTCCGCCTCTCCCTTGAGGAAGAGCGAGATGGTATATCCATCTACAGGCTTAGGATAGAGGATAATGGCTCAGGAGTCCCAGGGGAGCACATACCAAGGGCCTTTGGCCAGGTCCTATATGGCTCAAAATACAGGCTCATGCAATCACGTGGCATGTTCGGCCTTGGTGGTGCTATGGCCATACTCTACGGGCAGATAACAACACATAAGCCAGTATTCGTTATGTCAAGCACTGGAGGGCCAAAGGTCTACAAGTACAAGCTGATGATAGATATAAAGGCCAATAGGCCCATCGTGCTTGAACGTGAGGTCGTGGAGAACGGCAACAACTGGCATGGCACCGTCGTGGAGTTCTGCCTTGAGGGCGATTACAGCAAGGCTTGCCCAAAGGTAGTTGAGTACCTAAGGCAAACGGCCCTAGTGAACCCATATGCTAACCTAACGTTCGTGGACCCTAGGGGGCGCCTCTACAGGTTCGTTAGGGCCACAAAGGAAATGCCCCCACCGCCAAGGGAGGCCAAGCCACACCCAAAGGGGGTAGATGTTGAGCTCGTAAGGCGCATGATAGCTAGTGCAAATGAGGAAACGCTCCTGGGCTTCCTTGTTAAGAACTTCCAGCGTGTAGGGCCAAAGACAGCTACGAAGTTCCTTGAGTTCGCTGGATTTGAGCCAGATAGGAACCCAAGGTCCCTTAAGCCTGATGAGGTCGTGAGGCTAGTGAGGGCCATGAAGGAGTTCAATGGCTTTATATCACCAGATGCCTCATGCCTCTCGCCCTTAGGGCCAGAGCTACTGGAAGCTGGTGTTAGGAAGGAG
>DQYM01000185.1 GCA_011040545.1 Candidatus Bathyarchaeota archaeon
CCCCTTGCCTTTAGGGCCTTGATTAGCCCTTCAATCACCCTGGTCTTCCCAACCCCACGCCTGCCGACCACGGCTAGGACTAGGGGTGCTTCCAAGCTGGCCAAGGAGGTCGCCTCCAACTACTTGAGCACTCCTTCCTTTTTTAGGTAGCGCCCATAGGCTACTAGGGCTGCCATAGCAGTAGCTACGTCCTCTGGCGATTCAAAGGCAGGTATGCCTAGCTTATCAAAGCGCCTCCTCATGTATATGGCGAGCTCCGTCTCGCCTATATCACAGGCTAGGACGGGCTTATCGGCTTCCTTAGCTAGCTCAGCAACCCTATCCACGTAGACTTCGGTTAGGGCTGGGACGTGGTGTAGGCCCATTATTATAACGCCATGTATATCTGGGTCCTCTAGGACTACCTTCAGGGCCTCTACGTACATATCATCTGTGGCCGAGCCAGTTAGGTCTATTGGGTTCCCAATCGCAGCGAAGGGAGGTATAATGCCCTTCTCCATCAAGCGCCTTAGCTTTGCCTTGCTCTCCTCGGAGAGCTCTGGAACCCTTAGGCCCCTTAGCACGCACTCATCAACAGCCATTATGCCTGGCCCTCCAGCATCAGTTATTACGGCTATGTTAGGCCCTCTGGCTGGCGGCTGCATGGATAGGGCCTTGCCGACATCAAATAGCTGCTCCATGCCCCTCACCCTTACTATGCCACACTGGGCGAAGGCAGCATCGTAGATCTCATCTACACCAGCTATACTGCCCGTGTGGGAGCGAGCTGCCCTAGCGCCAGCACCTGTCCTACCAGCCTTAAGGGCTACAACTGGCTTACGCTTCGTTACCTCCTTAGCTACATCCATGAACCTACGGCCATTCTTCACGCTCTCAAGGTACATTATTATAACCCGTGTCCTCTCATCTTCCTTTAGGAACTCAAGCATATCTGCTTCATCAACATCACACCTATTCCCAAAGCTGACGAACCTGCTAACGCCCATCTGCGTGCCAGTCATGTAGTCTAGGGCAGCTGCACCAAAGGCACCAGATTGGGTTAGGAATGCTACGTGGCCAGGCATGGGCCTTGGGGCAGCTACGTACTCCTCGCCAGTTGTAAGCACCTTGGTCTCAGGTAGGAAGAGCGTATCAACACCAGTTATTGGATCAAAAACACCTATGCAGTTTGGACCTAGTATCCTCATGCCAGCATCACGGCCAATTCGGACGACTTCCTCTTCAAGTTCATGCTTGCCGACCTCGCTGAAGCCAGAGCTTATGATTATAATGGCCTTCGCCTCCTTCCTAGCAGCATCACGCATGACATCTGGCACGAACTTAGCAGGCACAACTATAACGACTAGCTCAACTGGGCCTGGCACCTTCCTGAGGCTTGGGTAGCATGGGAAGCCAAGGAGCATCCTCACCTTTGGGTTAACAGCGTATAGCTCTGCCTTGAGCAGCCCCCTACGCTTGTTAACAGCTAGGTTCTTGAATATTACGTGGCCAGCTTTATTTGCATACCTAGAGGCCCCTACTACAGCTATGGAGCTAGGCTCAAAGAAGGGCCTTATCTGCTCAGCTACCTTCCCCACACCTCTCACCACGCTTAATTAACCTATGGGGCAAAAAGCTTTCTGGGGCTGGGCATGGGCCATGAGCGGGCGTGGCCAGGATGCCCATTCTGCAGAATAGCAGCACATGAGGAGCCAGCAGCCATGGTGTATGAGGATGAAGAGCTTATGGCCTTCATGGATAAGAACCCAGTATCAACTGGCCACGTACTAGTAGCGCCAAGGGAGCACTATGAAACCATCTTTGATATGGAGCCAGAGCTGGTCGGGCGTTTGTTCTCCCTTGCTGCTAGGGTAGCAAAAGCCGTATTGGCTGCCCTAAAGCCAGATGGGATAAACATACTACAGAACAATGGGCCAGCAGCATGGCAGCACGTACCGCACGTACACGTCCATATAATACCAAGGCACTTTGGGGATTCTATTCAGGTCTTCTGGCCAGCTAGGCATAAGAGCTTAAGGGAGCTTGAGGCCATAGCCAGAAGGATCCAGGAGGCCCTAGGGGGCATGGTGGCTAGATGAGGCTTTTACGTGGGCAGTTAAGGGCTATGGGGGAAAGGCCTTGGTCCTAGCAGGCAAGGTGTTTGTTGTAGCTGAGCCAGCAAGCCTAGAGGGCCTAAAGGAGGCCCTATCTGGCTTTAGGCTTGAGGAGGAGCATGAAGAAGATGGCCAGGTATTCAAGCTAGTTAAGGAGGTACGTGATCTAGCTGAGAGGGAAGGTAGGCTAATGGGAATATATGCTGAGGACTTCATAACACGCATATTCCATAGGGGCCAGGCTAAGCTCGTGCCTAGGACCCTTGAGGCCCTCTTCTGCTTTGCTGAGCACGCTGGCCATATGTTCCTCGTAGTGCTTGAGAAGAAGAGGCGTGCAAACCTAGTGGCTAACCGCTTAAGCGAGATAGCATTTGGCCGTGTGGGGGCCATAGTGGAGGCCAGGATATCACCAGAGGTGCTTGAGGAATTCCACAAGAGGAACCCAGAGGAAACAAAGGTCATATTCTTTGATAACGTTGACATCCCAAATGTAAATAAGCTGGCCCTCTACGGGCCTGACCTCGTTAGCACGGATCTATTTGAGCGGTACAAGGCACATGGGGACATCTGGTACGTGGTCTCAAAGGCAGGTGGCTACGATTACGTAGTGGGCATAACGAGGGATGGCTCGGTAACCATATTCAACTTAAACGATAGGATGAAGTACCTGGAGTTCGTGCTGAAGGAGGTCCTCCCAATGGCCTCTGCTAGCCACTAGCTTGCCCTCCTGCTCCCTCTGGCAGTAGGCCTATTTCCCTAGCGTACCTCCTAACGCCCTCCAACCCTCCCTAGCCTTAACGATCACGAGTCTAAAGGCCTGGTCGTGTGTTAGCCTAGCTGGCTCTACCCCAACCCCCTCCCTAAGCAGGAACCTCGCTGCCCTCAGGACCTCGCCATTGAGCTTTGCATCTGCTAGGTCAGCTACGTGGACTATGAGGGCCTCAAGGGTCTTAGGCGAGACGGGGCCATGCTCAGCGTGGTGTGCAGCTACGGCGTGGAGGACCTCAAGTGGGAAGCCCCTCCTAGCTAGCTCCGAGACGGCTAGCGTAACGTGGTCTAAGCGCTCCCCAAGTGGCGATAGGATGTAGCGCCCATCCTCAAGCTCTGAGTAGCAAGCTGCCTTCATCACGTCGTGCAGTATGGTGGCTGCCAGCACTACATCCCTATTTACCTCAGCCCCGTAGATGGACTCTACAACATCGCAGAGGGCGAGGGCAAGCCTAACCGTGGCTAGGGTGTGCTGGAGCAGGCCACCAGGGTAGGCGTGGTGGTGGGAGCGCCCACCTGGGCTCTCCTCAAGCGAGAAGCCCTGGCCAGTTAGGAGGACCTTCTGCTCCTCAAGCACGGCCCTTACCTTAGCCCTTAGCTCAGCATCACGTATCATATCTACATAGGCCATTAGCTCGGCAAGGCTGGGCAAGGCCTACACCCCTAGGCCCTCTAGCTAGGGCGCTTATACGTATTCACAAGCGTCCAGCAGCCCAGGCGAGATGCTGCTTCTAAGGCTAGTGGGGATTGAGGAGCGCTGGCGCCGGGGGTGGGATTCGAACCCACGAGGGCACGAGGCCCACCGGATACCCCGCCCAACCTCGCCAGCCCAAGGCCCAGGGGGCCTCGAGTCCGGCGCCTTACCGCTCGGCCACCCCGGCGCCCGGTATAACTA
>DQYM01000001.1 GCA_011040545.1 Candidatus Bathyarchaeota archaeon
AGTCCTCGTAGATCCACCTAAGCCCAGGTGGTGGCTGCTGGCAGATACGGTCATGCCACCAATTGGGCTAGCCTACATAGCTAGCTTCCTGAGGTCTAAGGGCATCTGGGTTCGCATCCTAGATTGCACGGCCCTGGGATGGGGCTGGGAGCACCTTGCCTCGGCCCTTGAGAAGCTAAGGCCAGATGTAGTTGGCGTTGGGGGGCCAACCTGCTACTCTAAGAGGGCCCTGAGGGTGCTTGAGATGGCCAAGGAGCTCCTAGGCCCTGATGTGCTAACCGTAGCTGGTGGCCCACACTTCTCCCTGTTGGCTGAGCACGAGCTTTCCTCAAATGACTTCTTAGATGTGGTGGTCGTGGGGGAGGGCGAGCTAACTGCCTACGAGCTTGTTAAGGCAGTTGAGGAGGGGAGGCCACTTAAGAGCATCTTAGGGCTTGCCTTCAGGGATGAAAACGGGCGTGTCGTCTTCACTGGCGAGAGGCCACTGATAAAGGACCTAGATAGCCTGCCCATGCCAGCTTGGGATCTACTGCCGATGGAGCGATACAGGCTGGTGGCCTGGGGCAAGAGAGCTACCATGCTCGTCAGCAGCAGGGGCTGTCCATTTAACTGCTCCTTCTGTAGCGAGCGCATATTCTGGCGTGGCATCTGGCGCCCACATAGCCCAGGCAGGGTGGTAGATGAGATGGAGCTCGTTAGGGCCAAGTACGGGAAGGACCTGATATGGTTTGGTGATGATACATTTAACCTAAGCAGGGAGAGGAACATAGCCATCTGCCGTGAGATCCTTGAGAGGGGCCTAGATGTATCCTGGGGCATAGAGGCACGTGCTGACCTAATCGTCCGTGATAGGGATATACTAGGGCTCATGAAGGAGGCTGGCCTCTTCTGGGTCCTAATAGGTGTGGAAGGGGCCTCCGATGCAGAGCTAAGGCGGTATGGGAAGGGGATAACGCTTAGGCAGGTGAGGGAGGCGTTTAGGGCCCTAAGGGAGCACGATATAATAACACAGGCCATGTTCATCATTGGGGAGCGATGGGATACTAAGGCCAGCATACTTGCTAAGGAACGCCTAGCTGAAGAGCTAGATGCTGACTTCGTTATCTTCACACCACTAACGCCATTCCCTGGCACGCCCCTTTACGAGCTTGCGAAAGGCCAAGGCTGGATTGAGGAAAAGGATTGGTCCAAGTACGACCTAGCCCATGTCATCATGCCTACTGAAACCCTATCAAGGCGTGAGGTTAGGGCACTAATGATAGCTTGCTACAGGCGCTTCTTCCTAAGGCCTATCAAGCTCCTCAAGGGCCTAACATCACGTAATCCATATAGGAGGGCTGTTAATGCCTACTTCTTAAGGCGCATGCTGTTTGGGAGATAACCCCAAGCCTTAAATGCCTAATTATGGCCAACTCAGGGAGGTGGGCAGCATGTCTAAGGGTAAGGAGGAGAGGAAGGGCATTGGCTGGCTTATAATACTGGGCATAATAATGATAGGCCTAGGCCTGATGTGGCTGTTAAACATAGAGTGGTCCTGGCCCATTATGCTTATAATCATGGGCGTGGTATTCATAGTATGGGGCCTCATGAGCAGGGCTGGCCTAGTTGAGGAGAAGGAATAGATCCACCTTTGGGGGGCCAGGCTTGATGATTAAGAAGGACGTAGGGCTCGTGCTGCTAATAGCTTCTGGTGTTATCTTCATAATCGCTGGCCTCATGCAGCTGCTAGGCGTATTCCCACTTTATGGCCTAAGCCTTATTGAGGCACTTGGCCTAGCCTTCCTAGCCTCTGGCATAATACTGCTCATTCTAGGCCTCCTAGGCGTTAAGGTAGGTGGTTCTGCAGTGCTCTTAGCTATCAGCCTATGCGTGCTCATGGTCATCAGCTCTGGTGCACTAGCTATCTTCACGCCTGGTCGCCTAGAAGCTGGCTCGGTAGCCATCTTCAGAACGGCAGAGTTCAGCAGCGTTAGCGAGCTCTCCATCTCCTGTGAAATCAGCTCAGGCAGCCTAGAGGTATATAGCACACCTAATAGGAGCCTCTTGCTCGAGGCCGAGTACTACGTGCGACCTGGAATGGAGCCAACTATTGAGCACGAGGTCGTGGGCGGGAGGCTATCGGTGTTTCTCAAGGCAGGTGCTATATTGCTTAGGCTATTCGTAGCGAGCTGGCTCCCCTGGTCCCTAACCGCTAGCACGAGCCTTGGCTCCATAGAGGCTGAGCTCAACATCACATCGCTTAGGTCCCTAAAGCTAAGCTCAGCGCTCGGCTCCATCACGCTCAGCCTCATGGCCCAGGAGCTCCTCCAGAACTCCACGATCACGGCGAGCACGAGCCTTGGCAGCCTAGATCTAAACCTAACTATCGGCCCCTCGGTTGGGTGCCAGGTTAGGGCGAGCACATCATTAGGCTCCATAGGCCGTGAGCTAGAGGGCTTTGAGGTCGTATCCAGCGGGTGGGGCTACCTGCTCATCAGGTCAGAAGGCTACGCTAGTGCAGAGCACTTCCTAGATGCAAGCTTAAGCACATCCCTTGGCTCCATAGATGTGTGGGCCGAGAGGAGGGCATAAGTTGGCCCCCAGTGGGCAGGCTGGGGAGCTCCCCACGTTCCCAAGGGTAGTTGAGAAGGCAGATCCCATTAGCTACTTCTTCCTGGGCCTCGCCATAGTATCGCTTGGCCTCTCAGCCCTAATGGCTCAGCTTGGCCTGCTAAAGCCACTAGAGGCCCTCTCGCTCTTCCTATGGCTGCTTGCGCTCGTGCTATGGCTAGATGCCTTGATCAGGTATCTCAGGCCTTGGACGAGGCATAAGTCCATGCCACTTGCTATCTCTGGCTCCATATCAGCTGCCCTTGCAGCTGCCGTATTCCTTGGCCTAACGGCCTGGTGGCCACTCCTAATCCTGGCCCTTGGTGCTTGCTCCCTCGCCTATGGCCTATTTAAGCTGAGGGCAGCTAGAACAGCACGCTGATAACCTCAAAGTATTTTTTAAAGCCCCACGACCATGCCCTGGGGTCTGGCGTATGGAGCTGGTGAAGCTAGAGCCAGGCAAGACGCTACTGCTGGATGGACCAGCATCAGCCCTCGTTGTATCTGGTCGTGTATCCATATTTGGTGCTGAGCTAGGGCCTAGGAGGCGTGTTGTAGCTAGAATGGGGAGGAGGCTACCGCTTGAGGCAGTTGAGCCATCTGAGCTTGAGGTCGTGGTTGGGCAGGGGGGCTCGTTCTCAATTGTGGAGGGGAGCTCAATACCAAGATCGTGGCTTGAGGCAGTAGAAGAAGCCATATCAAGGCCGTCTCCAACGAGGATAATGGTCCTTGGAGGCGTAGATGTAGGCAAGACTAGCCTATGCACCCTCCTAGCCAATAAGGCCCTAAAGGCTGGTCGTTCTGTTGGCTTAATAGATGCAGATGTTGGTCAATCTGATGTTGGGCCTCCATGCACCATAGGCTTTGCTAGGGTTGAGAAGCCAGTTAGGGATCTATCTACCGTGAGGGCAGAGCACGTATTCTTCCTAGGGGATAAAACGCCATCCTATATGGTTGATAGGGCTCTAGAAGGGCTTAAGTCCGTGCTGAAGGCAGCTGAGGGAAGTGGAGTTGATTTCCTAATCCTGAATACAGATGGATGGATAGCTGGCCACAGCGCAGCTCAGTACAAGAAGGCTATGGCATCAATATTCAATCCAG
>DQYM01000111.1 GCA_011040545.1 Candidatus Bathyarchaeota archaeon
CATCCCTAGCGTATGAGATGAAGAGGCCAAGCTCAGATCCATCCCCTAGGAGCCCGTAGAGCTCATCTAGGTAGGGCCCAGCTACTAGGACAACCTCTACCACGCCAGCTGACTTAAGCGTGTAAAGGCACCTAAGCACTAGGGGGACGCCACATAGATGTATTAAGGCCAGTGGTCCATCGTATCCTAGTGCTTCTGCTGGGTAATCAGCTATCACTATGGCCTTAGTTACCCTCAAGATAGCCACCTTACCTCCTCGCCTAGGATGCATATAAGGGCTTCTAGCCTTACCTGGCCTCCCGTGCTTGAGCTAGTGAGTTAGCTACCTCAGCCCACGATATGATAGCTATGAGAGCTAGGAAAGCCGATGCCAGCTGGGCGTAGAACTGGCAGGCTATGCCAGCCAGCATGATCGTGAAGAGCCTCACATCCCTAGAGCCTACTACACGCCTGGGCTGGAGGGAGAGCGACCTGACCATAGCAGCACAGTAGCTCACCATCAGCGAGCCAGATAGGGCCATGAGCGTTAGGAGGAGGCTTAGCAGGGGCCAGGGCAGCTTGAGCTCAAACGGCAAGCAGGGTAGGCCTATTGGCCCAGCCCAGTAGGCCAGGATGCCAAGGGAAGCTAGGAGCCCTATATCCGCTAGCCTATCTAGTACGGCATCTACTAAGCCCCCTTTCCTACTTGCCTGGCCCGTTAGGCGTGCTATCTCACCATCGCAGCCATCTAATATGCTTGCTAGTTGAGCTAGGAGGCCACCTAGGAATGGCCATCCTAGGATGAATAGCGTGGATCCCATTAGCGCTATTAAGAAGCTAAGGAAGCTCATAGTCGTAGGGGATATTGGTGCTCCACGCCTAATCAGGAAAAGCGATATGCGTATGGATATACGCCTATTCACATGCCTTGAGATAGGACCATCACCTGGCTTAACTAGGAGGCAGTAGGCCTCCTTGAAGCTCAGGGGGCGTGTGCTAGAAGGGCACATGCCCCAGCGCCCTCCAGCCCCCCTAGCTCCCTTAATATCTCTGGCAGGACGACCTCCCTAGCGTGCCTTAGGCACCTAGGCGTATCCACATCAGCCCAGGGGAGGCCAGTAGCATCTATGGCCTTAAATGCTATGCCCCTTGAGATTAGGAAGCGAACGCAATCGCTTATCGTAATTGAGAAGGACCTCTTGGCTACCTCAGCTGCAGCCCAGAACATAAGCTCATTACATGCGAAGACGCCAGTATCAAAGGCATCCCAGGATGTAAGGTTCTTCCCTATGTCTACTATGTGCCCACCAGGCCCTATCTTAACTTTAGTTGCCTCCCCTGGGTCTAGCATGAACTTAGGCTGCCTATCAACGCACAAGCCAAGTGGCCCAGCCCTAATTGCACGCCTTATCAGCTCTGGCCCAACGATGTGGTCTGACATGAGCAGCACGAACTCCTCAGAGTCCACGAACTCCCTTGCTGCTAGGAGGGATAGGCCATTTTCCCTCCAGTACTCTGGGTTCTTCACCAACATCACGCCCTCAGCTCCATTTAGTGCTTCCTCTATCATGTAGTCCTTGTAGCCAACGACTACGACCACATCCCTTATGCCAGCAAGCCTAAGGGAATTAAGGGCTAGGTCTAGCAGTGATATCCCACTAGCTATTTCAACTAAGGCCTTAGGTATGTGGTCGGTTATCTCAGCAAGCCTCCTACCCCTACCAGCTGCTAATATTACGCCTAGCAACTATACATCACCTCGCTTATTATTAAACGCAATTTTCTCATTAGTAATCTAAAGGAGGGGCCTTAAAAGCATTCTGTTTTATGCCTGGGGGCCAAGGGCTAGAAGGCAGGCCTAAGAGCTATTAGTGCTCTACCTGCTCCTTACCTTCACGTAAAGTATGCCACTCCTATCACGGGCAACCTCTATCTCTGGATCCTCCTCTGCTGCCTGCACTAGCATCTGCCTGAACTCATCCCTGCTGGCCCTGAAGCCATAGGCATCGTGAAGCCACATGAATATCTGGCCATCGCACATCTGCCTATCCTTAACCCCCTCTGCCCTAAGGGCCCTGTACGCCTCCTTGACCATGTCCCTGAAGGCTGCCCTACGTATGTCCTCAAAGCTAGGGGCTGATGGCAAGGCCGTTTCAAAGGGGGCGTGGCTGCTTAAAAGCTCGCCCTAGCCCCATTCGTGCGTAGTAGGGCTTGAGCCCTAATCATTATAAGGCCGTCCTCTTGCTTGAGCACGCTGGGAGGGCAAGGCATGAGCGAGATGGAGGTCCCAGGTGGCCTCTCCATAGCTGAGAAGCTACTTGGCCTAGTAATCCTAGTGCTAGGCGTCCTTGCCATATACTATACCTACCAGGCCCTTGAGGCCCTAGGCCAGATCTGGCCTATCTTCATGGCCCTAGGTGCCTTCCTAATCGTAATTGGCCTTGCCCTCATCCTAGCGAGGGCTGAATAACATGGTCTAGATGGCTACTCATACCTCTCCCTTGGCTCCCTAATGAAGAATAGGATTATGGAGAACGTTACGATGCCTAATCCAAGGGCAGCTATGAATGGGAACCTCGGCTCCATATCGTATAGGGCTCCAGCTACGGCAGCTGAGGCAGAAGCAGCTATTAAGTTCAAGTTGCCTATCAAGCTCATTATACGACCCCTAGCTTCCTTTGGGCTTAAGTCAGCTTCTAGGGCCTGGATAGCTGGGCTGAAGAGGGCCCCACCTATGGAGAAGAAGACCATTATGATTGCCATCTCAAGGAAGCTATGGCAGAAGAGCAGGTAGAGGGATGGAGGAAGCCAGATGGCATAAGCTATGATAAGGGCCTTCCTCCTCCCCATGATATCTACTGCCCTGCCAAGGGGTATGCCAGCTAGGAGCGAGACGGAGGACCAGATTATGGCCATCAGTGCCCAATCTACCTCTGTTATGCCCACGACGTCTATTGCGTAGAGGGATAGGAATAGGTGGAACATGGGCTCCTCTAGGGCGCTTATGAGCAGCATTAGCGTAACTATCTTTAGCTGCTTGGGCATGAGCGCCCAGGCCGTCTTCATCTCAGCGAAGGACCTCTTTACCTCAGATAGGAGCTCCCTAGCCCTTATGCGGGCCTTCGTGCTTAGGGTTTCCTTGAGGTAGATGAGCCTTACATCAGCTGCTAGCGTGCCGCAGATGACGACCAAGAGGTAGGCTAGCCTCATGCCATTCACGAGGCCAAAGGACCTCACGAGTTCCCTAGCGAGCAGGGGGGCGAAGAGGGCTGGCACGCTCGGTATGACGTTAGCAAGGGCGTAGCCAAGGCCTCTCCTCTCAGGGGGTATGGATTCAGCAGTTATGGCCGAGAGGGCAGGCTGGTATAGGAGGCATATGTTGTGCATAACTACGCCCGCTATGAGGAGCCTCCAATCTGGTGCGAAGACGTAGAATAGGTAGGAGAAGGCTACGCCGAATGTCATCCAAGCTATTATATCCCTTCGGCCATACTTATCTGCCATGTAGCCCCCTACTACCCTTGAGAGGAGCAGTAGGCCCTGCCCTAGGGCATTTAACAGGCCTATTATGAAGGCTGAGGCACCTAGCTCCCTCATGAAGAGGGCCCCACCTATGGAGAAGAAGACCATTATGATTGCCATCTCAAGGAAGCTATGGCAGAAGAGCAGGTAGAGGGATGGAGGAAGCCAGATGGCATA
>DQYM01000095.1 GCA_011040545.1 Candidatus Bathyarchaeota archaeon
AAAAGCGCTGAGCAGAGCTATACGGTTGGCGGTGCTAGGGGCGGAGGTGGCCCAAGCCCCCCGCCTGGCCCAGGCCCTGGTGGGGGCCCAGCTCTAGTCCTGAGCCCAACGCTACTGTTTATCAGAAGGAGGAGAGTTCCAGCACCCGTTTACCCGTGCTACCCGCCTCCTAGCTAGCGAGCTAGGTGGACCTAATTACTTCTTTTTTGCTCTGTACCAAGCCCACTTGACCAGCTCTACGGACACGAAAATGCTCGCTGAAAGCCCTAAGGCCCACAGCCAGCCATCAAGGCCAACTGGGGCCAGGTTGAAGGCCTCGGCGAGCAGTGGCACGTAGAATAGCGGAATGCTCATGGCCAGGCAGATGGCCACTGAAATCCAGAGGAACCTGTTCTTGAAGGCGCCGACGGCCCATATCGGCTTCGTTAGGGAGCGGGAGTTGAGGGCGCATGCTAGCTCTATGCATATCATGGCCAGGAAGAACACGGACCTAGCTACGACCTCCCCCATCGGCAGGAAGCACAGGAATACGAAGGTAAGTGATGCCGTTATGATAACTGGCATTAGCATTAGGTAGAGCTTCATATCTAATGAGAATAAGCTCTCCCTCGGATCCCTAGGTGGCCTCCTCATGACATCTGGCTCCGCTGGGTCCACGCCAAGGGCGAGGGCTGGGAGGCCATCCGTAGTTAGGTTAACCCATAGTATCTGGGCTGGCGTTAGGGGCGGTAGCTTAAGCGAGAGGTTCATGAGGAATAGGACCACCATAACCAGTATCTCAGCTATATTGCACCTCATTAGGTAGGCGATGTACTTCTTTATGTTGTCCACGATCCTACGGCCTTCTTCAACGGCAGCTACTATGGTGGCGAAGTTATCATCGGCTAACACCATGTCAGCTGCTTCCTTAGCAACATCCGTGCCAGTTATGCCCATGGCCACGCCGATATCGGCCTTCTTCAGGGCTGGTGCATCATTTACGCCATCGCCAGTCATGGCTACTACGTAGCCCCTGCTCTTCAGGGCCTCTAGTATCCTAACCTTATGGGATGGCGATGTTCGAGCATAGATATCTACTTCATCTACTAGCCCCTTAAGCTCCTCATCACTTAGTTGGTCAAGCTCCACGCCAGTGAGGGCCTTGTCGGCATCCATGCCTAGCTCACGGGCTACTGCCATGGCCGTCTGCTTGTGGTCGCCAGTTATCATTATCGGCCTCACGCCAGCGCTCCTACATAGCTCTATGGCGTGTTTTACCTCCTCCCTAGGTGGATCTATCATGCCCATTATGCCCAGGAACACGAAGCCACCTTCCTCAAGCCTTTCATCGCATTCCTCAGGCAAGCTATCTAGCTCCTTGAAGGCTATGGCTAGGTTCCTAAGCGCTTGGCCAGCCATCTCCTCATCTACCTTGAGTATCGTGGCCCTATCCTCATCCCTGATCTCCCTTGGGCCATTTCCATCCCATATGAAATCACAGAACCTCAATACGACCTCTGGAGCCCCCTTCATGTAAACATGCACTTTCCCATCTGGTGTTAGGTGGACGGTGCTCATCCTCTTCCGCTCTGATGTAAATGGCACTTCGCCAATACGTGGGTAGGCCTCCCTAAGCTCCTCTAGGCTTAAGCCAGCCTTAGCAGCTACTACGAGAAGGGCTCCCTCTGTGGTATCGCCCCTAATGGCATACCTACCTCCTGAGCACACAAGGGAGGCATCATTACATAGCGCAGCTGCCCTCAGCATGAGCTCTAGGCCCCTATCCTCTAAGGGCCTGATTTCCTCACGGCTTCCAAGCAAGTAGAACTTGCCCCTTGGCTCGTACCCAACGCCAGTAACCTCTATCATCCTGCCAGAGTGGTATATGCGCCTAACCGTCATCTCGCCCTTAGTCATGGTGCCCGTCTTATCCGAGCATATCACCTGTGTAGATCCAAGGGTTTCAACAGCTGCTAGTCGCCTTACTATGGCGTTCCTCTTGGCCATCTCCCTCATGCCTATGGCAAGTGCACCAGTAACAACGGCTGGCAGTGCCTCTGGGACAGCTGCTACTGCAAGGCTAATGCCCCACATGACCATCTCTATGACATCATAGCCCTGCAGGATGCCGAGGAGGGACACGCCAATGCACACAGCTAGGCAGAGGGCACCCAGCCACTTCCCAACTTGAGCCATGCGCTTCTCAAGTGGCGTTGCCTCCTCCTCTACCTCTTGGACCATAGCTGCTATCTTCCCTAGCTCAGTGTTCATGCCAGTAGCGACTACCACTCCCTTGCCACGCCCATATACCACAGATGTGCCACTGAAGGCCATGTTGCTCCTCTCTGGCAGTGGCGTGTCCTCTGGTAGTGGGTCTACGTGCTTATCAACTGGCACGGACTCGCCCGTGAGGGGGGCCTCATTCGTCCTTAGGTTCACGGCCTCAATGAGCCTTAGGTCAGCAGGCACCTTATCGCCAATCCTTAGGACTACTACATCCCCTGGGACGAGCTCCCTAGCTGGTATCTCCTTCTCGGTGCCCGACCTTATGACGGTAGCCGTTGGGGCAGCCATCTCCTTTAGCAGCTCTAGGGCCCTCTCAGAGCGGTACTCCTCCACGAAGCCTAGCACAGCACAGGCGAAGACTATGGCTAGGATGACTATGGCATCTAGGACCTCGCCTAGGAAGAGCGAAAGCGCAGTTGCAGCAAGGAGGAGGCCTATTAAGACGCTCTTGAACTGCCTTAGGAACATGACGATGGCTGAGCGCTTCTCCTCCCTCTTTATCTCATTTAAGCCGAACTCCTGGAGCCTCCTAGCTGCTTCCTCATCTGTTAGGCCATCCCAGCTCGTGTTAAGGGCCTTTAGGACATCGCTTACCGTCATAGCGTGCCACTTGGCCTCCAGGCTCCCTCCCTCCATAATGAGGGCGGGGAATGCCCTTAAAGGCTTGCCACAGCTAGCATCTCCTGCCCATACCTGACCCAGCACTAGCACGTACCAGGCGGTGGTAGGGGGTCAGCTGTTACGTGGGAAAACTTTCATAAATGGCCTTGGACGTTAGTGCGGTGAGCAGGTTGCCGATTGAAGAGGCGAAGTTCATCTGGATGGATGGGCAGCTCGTGCCCTGGCACGAGGCCAAGATACACATACTAAGCCACGTCATACACTACGGTAGCGGCGTTTTTGAGGGCATAAGGTGCTACAAGACGGAGCGTGGGCCAGCTATATTTAGGCTTGAGGACCACATAAAGCGCCTATTCTACTCAGCTAAGGTGTACATGATGGAGATACCTTACAGCATGGAGGAGCTCATGGAGGCCTGCAAGGAGGTCGTTAGGGCAAATGGCCTTGATGATTGCTACATAAGGCCAGTAGTGTACAGGGGCTATGGTGAAATGGGCGTTAACCCACTTAAGAGCCCCGTGAACGTAGCTATAGCTGCCTGGCGCTGGGGTGCCTACCTTGGCGAGGCACTTGAGAAGGGCGCAAGGGTGAAGGTATCTACTTGGCGTCGCATCTGCGGGGATATCCTACCGCCTACGGCTAAGGCATGTGGCCACTACATGAACTCCCAGCTAGCGAAGATGGAGGCCGTCCTAGGTGGCTACGATGAGGCCCTCATGCTTGATATAAATGGCTATGTATCTGA
>DQYM01000033.1 GCA_011040545.1 Candidatus Bathyarchaeota archaeon
GATAGCCACCTCTCAATTCTTATCGTTATGACCTGGCCATGTGCCATGATGCTTGCATATACCCTAGCTGGTGCTGCTAGCTCAGCAGAGGCAACTACCTCGTAGTCGCCAGCAATTATATCTTCAATGCTAGCCTTGCCATCTGGCCCCGTCTTAAGCACTTCCACCAGCTTGCCACCTGAGTAGACCTTCACGGTTGCCCCCTCAATTGGCCTACCCCAAGCATCCTCAACTAGGAAGAAGACATCTACAACGTCATCGCACCTGGCCTCAACTTGCTTCTCATCTGAGTTAAGCCAGAGCAGCTGGGTGAAGACGAGCGATGGAGCTGGCCTATCCCAGTAGACCTTAAGCGTGTACGTAGCATTAGGTAGGTTCTCAAACCTAAAGTAACCATCAAGGCCAGTTTGAGCACTGAAGTTAAGGCCATTTGGCCCCTGGAGGCACATTGAGGCATTTAATAGGGGCTCACCCGCCTGATCAACACACCTCACTACTAGGTCGTAGAAGGAGCATATCAGGGTTAGGGAGGTTGAGCTTGGCACATCTACGTGGGCCTCGCCTACCTTCAGGCCAGCGTAGAAGGCCTCCACTAGGTAGGAGCCAGGTGGCAGGCCGACAAGGGATGTAGAGCCATCTAGGCCAGTAGTGCCCTCAGCTAAGGTTACGCCCTGAAGGCTAGCCCTAACGTATACATCTGGCATGGGCTCCTCGCCATCTGCATCAAGGCAGATCACCTCCAGCTCGTGGACGGTTGGGCTGCCCCGTAGGCGTAGGCTTGGATCCCCAAATGGAGCACCATACTCAGCTACGGTCTTCCAATCTAGGTAGTAGCCATTATCAGGTGCCCTTATGCCAAATTGATCTATGTAGCCCTCTATGGCCTCTGCCCAGACCTGGCCTAGGAAGAGCCTATTGGAGAAGAAGGCCTCTGATAGCAGTAGGTCCATCTTGCCAGCTAGATCCTGCTTTATGAACACGCCAGGCCGAGCCCACGCTACACGGGTTGCACCAAAGTAGGCTATGGCCCCTCCATTTGGGTTTAGGACGAAGCGCTCACCTATGCCATCAACATCTGAGAACCTTGAGGTAAGGCAGGCCATCGTGAGGACCACTGGTAGCCTAGGGCCATTGGTTAGTCTGTTTACGTGGCCTATGGTGAAGAAGCCACCAGCCTCGCCAAGCCACCAGCCAGTTGGGTAGCCGTGGCCAGCGAAGTTAGCCATTATGCAGCCAGCGTTAATAGCATTCTGTATGCTAGCTGGGTAGAGGTTGCCCCTGCTCTCATATAGCTTGATGACTTCTGCATCAGGTGGCGTGTAGAAGGCCACCGCATCCTTGAGTATCTCGCCCTCGGCACCTGCGTAATCATCAAAGAGGTCCACGCCCATGAGGACTACCTTGCTAAGCCACTCGCCCCCTAGCGCCTTCCCCTGGTAGTAGGCCTGCACCTTGGCTAGGAGCACGCCTGCCTCACTTGCCGTGCTAGCTGGGAAGCGCCCTATTAGGACGTCTGGGTACCCATCTATGGTTTCATCTGGCATCTCGCCCCAATACGCATCCTCATCGTTATTCCAGCTTAATCCTGGTGGGAAGATATCAGCGTAGTATAGGTCGGTTTCAACAAGGGCACCATCCACGCTTGGATCTGCATCCTCATAGCCATCTGGTATGTAAACGAACCTAGCTGGCACTACATTGTGGTCCCCAAGTATCAAGACGAACATTATGCCTAAGTTAGCTACTGCGTCTCTCACGCAGTTCCTGATCTTCTCCTGTATGTCCCTGCCATCGTAGTTAGCATCTATCCACTCAACCGTCCTAATGGCCGTTGGCGTCCCCGTCCTGTTCTTGTAGCTAGCTAGCTCAAGGGCAGCTGATAGGAAGTCCTCACTAGTTATGATGAGGAGGAAGGCCCCATCGCCAGGGGAAGGCCTAATCCAATTGCAGGGAGCTTCCTCAACTCCTACTTCAACATCCACCTTGCTTGCTAAGAGCATCCTGTGCTTAGCTAGGTCAACCCTAATTGGGAAGAGCCTAACGATCAAGAACACCTTCCTAACTAGGTCATCTGGATCTATGCCGTAGTGGACCTCGTAATCATACCATGCCCTAGGGAAGGGGCCACCTAGCCGTGGGGGAGGGGCCTCATGGGCTCCAGGCTTCAGCCAAGGTGGGGCTGAGGTAGGCATGGGCTCTGGGGCAAGTGCTAGATTAGCTGGTAGCGGTAGCTCCTCTAGGCCACGAACGCTTACGACTACATGCCTGATCCTAGTGCCTAGCTTGAACTCGTACTTTAGGACCTTGACTGGTAGCAGGGGCAGGCCAGGCTGAGCTAGCTGCCCACAGCCATCCACGTGGAAGCCTAGCACCCGCCCATTCCCATCTTCAATGGGCTCTGGGGCTGGGAAGGCGATCTGATCCCGAACTAGCCTTAGGCTAGGCACGCTTAGTGGCCTTGACCTTGCCTCTGCAGCCTGGAGCGGGGCCTGCCCACTAGCCACTGGCGATAGGAGCGAGATCACGATCATTAGGCCAAGCAGCACGCCCAGTTTCATGCCGACCAGAGGAAGTCCCTTGGGTTAAAAAGCCTTGCCTTCAGATCATGAACTTAGGCACATCATTTGGCTTAAAAGCTAGCCTAGGCCTAAGGCCCCTCCTCCGCATGAGCTCCACCACGTGTGGGTAGAGGATCACGTATTCTTCGTCTATTTCCTCAGCAAGCTCAGGGCTTATCTCAGCTAACCGCTCCTTAAGCTGCTCGTAGTTCTCAGGAGGGCTAAAACTAAGCATCACTGCTGCATAAACACGCTCACCTGGCTCAAGCCCAGCATCAACTAGGTTCTTAAGGGCCTTGAGCTGATACCTAAAGAAATCTGGCTTAGCTAGCGTTAGGGAGTGGAACTCCTGCTCATTCGTCCCCTTCAGGGAAACCCTAACTATTAGGTGCTTGAACTCAGCTAGCTCAGAAGCATAGCTCCTATCGGCTCCTACGAGTATCCCATTTGTTTCAAGCACGAAGCCAAGGCCCTTGCCCCTGAAGGCCTCAAGGAGCTCCAGCAGGTGGCCCCTTGAGATAGTTGGCTCACCACCGCTTAGCCTAACGAGCCTGTACCCACGCCTAAGGGCTATGGACATAAGGCGCCTGAAGGCCTCAGCTGGCGTGCAGAAGAAGCCCCTGGCCATCACGTGGCTTGCCGTCCTCCAGCTCCAGCAGAAGCCACAGCGTAGGTTACAGCCAACTACATCGCCAGTAGCTATGCCACCGTACCAACGGCCACCCCTAAATCGGTAGTACCTACGCTCCTCTACCCCACCAGGCCCCTGCCTAACTACAAGCGCCCTTACCCTCTTGGCCAACTCAAGGGGGTCGTATCCTGGCTCCACGCTGGGGGAACTCAGGGCAGCTACCTCCTCATTATCTTAGCTGGGTCCAAGCCCCTACTTAAGTAGAGGGAGCCGTATAGGAAGGCTGCTGTTTGAAACCAGCCAGCCATGAGCCCTAGCTTACGCATGAGCAAGGACGTAATGCACTCCCTAGCCATAGGGCATGGCACTGGCCCCCTAGCGCAATCGTACTGGCTGCAGAGGGCCTTCCTA
>DQYM01000068.1 GCA_011040545.1 Candidatus Bathyarchaeota archaeon
AGATAGACCTGGATTACTACGTTAAGAAGCAGGTCGTGCCTGCTGCCATGAGGGTGCTCAAGGTCCTCGGCGTTAAGGAGGCGGAGCTCCTAGCTGGCGAGGGGCTAATGGCCTTCTTCGGTTGAGTTAGGCTCAGCCTGAGCCTCTGTTTCCTCAGCAGCTTCAGTTTCCTTCTCTTCTTCCTCCTCTACTCCTAGTTTGGCTCTTATCTCAGGCAGCCTTATGATCTTTATGCCCTTCGGCACCTTAACGCCCTTAACGAGCCTCTCCCCAGCTATAAAGCGGATCCCCTTCTCCCTTGCTATATCCAGTATCCTCTGCGTTATTATGCCATCAAACACGATGGCGTAGATCCCATCTAGCTCCTTTAGCTTCTGGTATACATCGTGAACTGGGACCCTAGCTACCTCATTTAGCTCGGCATCCAGCATGACGGCCTCAAATGTCTCGTGGAGCTCCCTAGCTAGCCTAGCCAAGAGGGAGGGGTCAAGCTCTGGCCCAAATAACTCCCTCCGCACCTCCTCAGCAGGCACCCTCTTCGCTAGGGCCTCTAGGACCTCCTTAGGCGTTAGCTCTTCTACCTCACGCCCCTTCGGAGCTCTTGCTACGTACTTTATTCTTGCAGTGCTGAGGAGCTCCTTGAGCAAGACCTCCCCCATGTGATCGCCATCTAGGAAGGCAGTTGCCTCCTTCTGCTCACATAGCCTTACTATCGTTTCTGGGACCTTTATGCCTTCCATAGCTATTGCATTTGTTATACCGCACTTCAGTAGGTTTACGACATCTGCTCGCCCCTCAACTATGATTATCTCCTTGGACTTACCTACATCTGGCCCAGCTGGCAGCCCTTCTGGCCCAAAGCGAATTACCCTAGCAGGCGTTAGGGCCTCAGCGACCTCCCTCATGACCTCCGTAGTTGTAGGCATCTTAGCTAGCGTCCACCGACGTAGTATCTCCTTAGCCCTCCTTATCACCCAGCTGCGCCTCTCCTCCCTTACGTCTGCTATGTCCTCTAGCTCTACGTGGGCTCTGTAGGGGCCTACCCTATCAACGGCCTCAACCATAGCTGCTATCACGGCTGTGGTTACCCGATCTAGGGCAGATGGCACTACGATGGTGCCAACCGTCTTGCCGTTTTCGTGCTTAAGGCTTACATCTATCCTGCCAATTCGGCCCGTCTTAGCTAGCTCGCTTAGATCTAGGTCAGGCCCAAATAGGCCCTCTGACTGGCCGAAGATAGCACCTATTATATCGTGCCTCTCCACCACGCCCTCTACCTCAAATCTAAACTTCACCTTGTATTTAGGTGGCAGCTCCTTTACATGAGCATGTGTCAAGCCCATTCACCTACCTTACCCGTGCCTTAGTCCTAGCTTCCTCATTAATGTTTCTATGAAGCTGGGCAGGCCCTCTATATCCTTCGTGAAGGAGCCAACTAAGGCCCTTAGCTGCCTCCAGTAGCCTAGGTCGGCTTTAACCCCTAGCCTCTCAAGCTCGCAGGCTAGCCTCATGGCATCCTCCCTACCAGAGCTATCAAAGTCCAATAGGATTATGGCCTCTGATGCCATCTGGCAGATATCAAGCGCTAGGTCGGGCAATGGCTTCCTATTAGCCTTCACAGCTATGAAGCAGCCATTTATCCCAAGCTCCCTTAGGGCCTTGATGTCTGAGCGCCCTTCCACGAGCAGTGGCACGCCCCTCTCTGCATCCTCTGAGAGCCTCGCTAGGACGGCATTTAGCTCCTCAAGGAGCTCCATGAGGGTGCCCAACTCCATCACCTCGTTAGCTCAAGCTCCCTCACGGCCATTAGGGTCTCTGGCTCCTTAGCGAAGTGCTCTCTAATTGGCTTAAGTATCTCAATTAGGGCTTCTGCTACTGCATTCTTTAAGTCAAGTGGGTGGAGCGAGCCAGCTGCGAAATCACGCTCAAGCTCATCGTAGCTATTATACGATACTGGGCCACCGTACTTCTCTGGCCTCTCTACATCTAGGTGCCCAAGGGCAGGGAACACTATGAGCTTTGCTATCTCAAGCACGGGGTTATCTTTAGCTTGCCTAGCTGGGCAGTATGCCCTCCTGATTTTTGCCCTTATCTCATCTGGCCCATCGTGCACGTATATGCAGCCACCTGGCACGCTCTTGGACATCTTGCTCCTTATGCGCTTGTTCAACCGCTCATCTTCATCAAATACGCCTTCTATGCTTGCCCCTGGACCAGATAGGCCCATTAGCAAGGGGACATGGAGGCAGATGGGCTTCCTCCAGCCTAGCTTCTCAGCTGCATCCCTAGCTAGCATGTGGACCTTGCGCTGATCTATGCCAGCGCAGGCGACATCTACCTCAAGCTGGAATATATCTGCTGCCTGCATGCATGGGTAGAAGAGCCAAGCAGCTTCTACATCTGCGGCATCAAGGCTACGGCCCATTATCGGTAGGGCTCGCCTAACACGCTTTAGCGTGATGGACTTAGCTATGGCTATCACCTTGCGCCAGTACTCAGCATCGGAAACTACCTCTGAGGCCCAAACATAGCGGACCCTTGGCCCCCTTAGGCCAAGGGCTTGGAAGCACTCCTTGAAGTACCTCCCGACCAGCCTTATGGCCTCCATATCCCCACCTAGCTTGTTGTTTATCCAGGAGTGCCAGTCAGCTAGGAGGATGGTAAGCTTGAAGCCAGCCCTTACCAAATCCAGCATCTTCTGGCCACAAACGAGGCCCATGCCTATGTGCATGGGGCCAGAGCACTCAAACCCCCAGTAGGCATGTGGGCTAGCCTCAGCCTCAAGCAGCTCCTCTAGCTCAGCCTTCGTTACGACCTCCAGTGCCCCTCTAGCGACTAGCTGAAAGCGCTCAGCTACGTCCAAGGCATGCACCTTCCCCTATGGCAGCTAACCACCTATATAATAGGTTTTCCTTGTGGGCTGCCCTTGGAAAGGCATTTCTGTAGGCATGCCAGGCTAGTCCTAGGTGGTAGCTTGGAGTTCTTTGAGGTCGTTAGGGAGAGGAGGAGCATCAGGCGCTACGTGAGGGGTGCTCCCATTAAGCCAGAGCACGTAAGGGCCATGCTTGAGGCTGCTAGGCTCGCCCCATCTGCTAAGAACCTCCAGCCCTGGCAGCTAGTGGTCGTGAGGGACCAGGGGCGGAAGGATGTCCTTGCTAGGGCAGCGAACAACCAACGCTTCGTAGGGGATGCTGGCGTTGTCTTCGTCTGCCTCTCAGACCCAGCTCGCTCCCCAAGGTGGCATGATAAGGATGCCATGATAGCCCTTGAGCACATAGCCTTAGCTGCAACGGCCCTGGGCTATGGCTCATGCTGGATAGGCTCCTTTGATGAGGAAGCCGTTAAGAAAATCATTAAAGCACCTGAGGGCCTCCACGTAGTAGCCATGATGGCCGTTGGCGTCCCAGCGGAGAGCCCCCCACCTAGGCCTAGGAGGCCATTAAGTGAGCTAGCGTTCTCAGAGGAGTACGGAAGGCCACTTGAGCTGTAGGGCTAAGCTGAAGGGCATTAAAGGCCTAGGGCCTCAATAACCTGTTTTATCCCCTCGCCCGTC
>DQYM01000104.1 GCA_011040545.1 Candidatus Bathyarchaeota archaeon
CTTCACGAGGAGCTCTCAGGTGCCCTAAAGGACATGATATGCGGTTTTGAGGAAACGACAACTGGCGTTCTAAGGCTTAAGGCTATGGAGCGTGATGGCATACTTGCCTTCCCGATAATAGCTGTAAATGAGGCTAGGACGAAGCGGTTATTTGATAACCGATACGGCACTGGCCAGAGCGTTCTAGATGGCATCATGAGGGCTACTAACCTGCTCCTAGCTGGCAAGACGGTGGTCGTATGTGGATACGGCTGGTGCGGGCGTGGGATAGCCATGCGTGCTAGGGGCCTGGGCGCCCACGTGACGGTGTGCGAGGTGGATCCGGTGAAGGCCCTCGAGGCCGTGATGGACGGTTACCAGGTCATGCCGCTCAGGGAGGCGGCCAAGGTGGGCGACATATTCGTAACGGCCACGGGTTGCGAGAAGGTCATAAGGCGGGAGCACATGGAACTCATGAAGGATGGCGCCATCCTGGCCAACGCCGGCCACTTCAATGTGGAGATCTGGCTCCCCGACCTCGAGGAGCTTGCTGTCCGCAAGGAGAGGGTCAGGCCCTGTGTGGATGCTTACGTGCTGCCGGACGGCCGCAAGCTGTATCTGTTGGGTGAGGGGCGCCTCGTGAATCTCGTGTGCGCCGATGGGCACTCGCCCGATGTAATGGACATGAGCTTTGCCAACCAGGCCCTCTGCGCCGAATACGCCGTGAAGCACGAGGGAGAACTCGAGCCACGAGTCTACTTGGTGCCCGAGGAAGTGGACATGGCTGTGGCACGCCTGAAGCTAGAGGCCCTGGGCATCCGGATAGACAAGCTCACGCCCGAGCAGAAGGCCTACTTAGAGAGCTGGCGCCTAGGCACCTAACGCATCCTCGGATACTTTAGCTGCATCAATTTTATAAACTCAGATGATAAGTTAAGGCGAGGATCCATCGTGGCCAGGTATTGGTTGTACGTTACGAACGAGGAGAACTGGCGTGTGGTCAGGGGAAGGCATGTCTGGGGCGTCTCGGACAGATATAAGCGCCGGATAGAGGAGATCCGGGAGGATGATTTCCTCGTGTTCTACGTGAGGCTCAAGCGGATAGCGGCATCTTCAGGGCCGCCTCGAGGGCCTACTTGAATTAGGGGCTAAGCAGGTCTCCGACCCTAATCGCCTCGCCTTTGGAGGACGATTCAAGGGCGAGTTCACACAGCCTGAGCGCCACGAGACCATCGAGGCCCGAAACGAGCGGCTGCCTGTTGTTTAGGACACAATCTACGAAGTGCTCTAGCTCCAGCCTCAGGGGTTCAATCCACCTCCTGGCCGGCCTGAAGATGCCGTCCTCACGCTCTATGGCTACCTCCTGCGTCAGGTAGTTTAGGGTCGCCACGGCCTCGCTGCCCGTGACCATGAGTTCCCTCTTCTTATAGGGCGATAGCCAGTTGGCCTCTATGGAGGCGACCCTGCCCCCGGGGAAGGACAGCATCAGGAAGGCATAGTCGTCTAGGTCCTGGCGCTTGAGCCTGCCCACCCTGGCGTAAACGGCCTCTGGCTCCTCGCCCAGGAGGTAGCGGCTTAGATCTACGTCGTGGATGGCCAGGTCCTTCAGCACGCCCACATCGCCAGCCCGCCTGGGCCACCTGGAGAGGCGCCTGGAACTCAGGGCCACTACCTCGCCAAGCTCGCCACGGGAGATAAGTTCCCTGATGAAGTTCACGCCCGGGTTGAACCGCTCTATGAAGCCGACGGCCAGGGTCAGGCCCTCCTCCTTGGCCAGCCTCACCAGCTCAAGGGCCTCCCTGGAGCTTGCGGCCATCGGCTTCTCCACCAGGACGTGCTTGCCGGCCGTTAGGGCCATCTTGGCCACCTGGGCTAGGACGGTGGACCAGGTGCAGATCGTCACGGCCTCAACGTCCTCACGCCTCAGGAGATCGGCCGGGTCCGTGAAGTAAGGGACGCCGTATGCCTCAGCCACCTCTCTCGCCCTCACCTCATCTGTATCGCAGACGGCCAGGAGCTTGGCCCTCGGGAACTCGCTGAGCACCCTAACGTGGTTCCTGCCCCAGTAACCCACGCCTATCACGGCTACGCCCAGCTTCCTCATGCTCTCGCCCGGTGGAGGAGGCACCATAAATTAAGCCTTGCCGGGCCCCGCCCAGGCATCCCTCACGGCCAGCTCCTGCACCAGCCTGATGAACTTGCCCTCCTCCGTGATGTCACGCTCGACCACCACGTTCGCCCCTATCCAGCACCTCGGCCACACCCTAACGCCCGGCATGAAGAGGGCACCCACGCCCGTCTGGACGAAATCGCCCATGATGGCGCCCAGCTTCCTGCGGCCCGTGTCCACCCTGGCCCCCTTGACCGTCATCCTGATGTTGGCCTTATCGAAGCGCAGGTTGGCCGTTATCGTGCCAGCGCCTAGGTTGCAGTAGGCCCCAATTACGCTATCTCCCACATAGGATAGGTGCCCTATGTGCGTCCCCTCCATCACTATGCTGTTCTTAACCTCGCAAGCATTCCCTATGCGCACATTAGAGCTTAGGCTGGTACAGGGCCTTATGTAGCAGTTAGGGCCTATATCAGAGCCAGGGCCTATGAAGGCTGGCCCCTCTATGTAGGCACCAGATCGCACCCTAGCCCCCTCTGCCACGAAGACGGGGCCTATGAGGTTGGCGCCTGGCTCAACCTCCCCTAAGATACATGGCCTAAGGTGTCTCAAGGCCCTCTCATTGGCCTCAAGTAGGTCCCAGGGCCTACCTACGTCTAGCCAGCCCTCAGGGCTTATCTCAACAACCCTAACGCAATCCCCTTGCCTCGCTAGCTCTTGGAGGGCTGCCGTGGCCTCCAGCTCCCCCCTCTTGGATGGCCTAACGGCCCCCATGGCCTTTAGTGCCTCTGGGGTTAGGATGTAGATGCCTGCATTAGCGAGGGGGCGACCTGACCATGCCTCTGGCTTCTCAACTACCTCCCTAAGCCATCCTTCCTCAGCCCTTATCACGCCAAACCTACCTAGGTCCCTCGTCCCTACTGGGGCAGCTGCTATGGTAGCTAGTGGCCTATGCCTCAGGTGCTCTTCTACAACAGCCCTAATGGCCTCAGGCATCACGAAAAGGTCCCCATATACCACCAGGGCCTCCTCACCACTGCTAAGCCCACCTGCAGCCACGGCTATTGCATCAGCTGTCCCCCTTGGCTCAGGCTGTCTAATGCACTCTACCTCTAGGCCACGGGGAGCATGCTGCTTAAGCCAGGATCTTATGGCCTCCTCCATGTAGCTTACTACCACAATGGCACGTGGTATGCCAATGGCCTCAATAGCGCTGAGGGTGTAGGCAAGGAGTGGCCTGCCCCCGACCTCTAAGAGGGGCTTAGGCCTGGTGAGCGTAAGGGGCCTTAGCCTCTCACCCCTCCCAGCTGCCAGTACCACAGCTACCTCTGGCTGAGGCAAGTAGGGCACCGCTGATAGCTCGCCCAAGCCGTCTTATACCCTTGCCCTC
>DQYM01000007.1 GCA_011040545.1 Candidatus Bathyarchaeota archaeon
CGGAAGGGAGCAAAATAGCATGGAATAGTAGAGCTTTTATGCTTCACCCCAAAGGAGCTTGAGGCGCAGGGTAGTGGCAGCACCTACCGAGGAGAGGCTCATCGGGGGCATCGCCAGTGGAGATCTGAAGAAGGGCTTTACAAGGGGCTACGGCATCTACGTAACGAGCAGGCGCATAATAGGCATTAAGAAGCGGAAGCTAGGGCTTGCAGGAGCTCTTACCAGTGGGGTTGCATCTTGGGCGAGCGGTGGCCTTACGGTAGAGGAAAGCAGAAGGGCTATAAGCGAGCTGGAGAAGGAGAAGGACATAGAGGTAGCCAGGGATGAGGTAGCTAGCATAGAGCTTAGGAAGCCAACCTTCTTCAAGAGGGGACATTTAATCATAAGGCTAGCATCTGGTGAGGAAATTAAGATAATGGTGCTTGGAAAGAAGGCATTTGAAGCACTAAGGCAGCTGATGCAGGCCTTCAAGCCTGAGGCCCTCACCGTGAAGGACTAGGCGATTTAGCCCCCACTAGCACCCCTCCCTTTTTCTACCCTCAATGCCCAGTTAGGCTTAGAGATGTAGGGCCATGAGGGCAGGCCTTAGCGACCTAGCTACACCAAGCAGGAGGGAGCTCTACGTACCAAGGAGGGAGATCCCACTTAGGATAGCCATACCAGCTACCCTTACATCTGATACCCCACACCTACGTGAGAAAACAGCTAAGATAGGCCTGGTAGGGAGGGCAGCAGCTATCTTCAGGGTAGATGAGGTCGTAATCTACGAGGATAGGCCAGGCGAGGGGGAGGCTGAGCTAATAAGGGCCGTGCTGGCCTACATGGAGGCACCACAGTACCTACGCAAGCGCCTCTTCGGCCTTATGCCTGAGCTCCGCTACGTAGGCATCCTACCGCCCCTCAGGACGCCCCACCACCCGCTTAGGGCGAGGATTGCTGAACTCCTAGATGGCGAGCTAAGGGAGGGCGTGGTGGTTAGGGCCACCAGGAAGGGCTGCCTAGTGGATATCGGTGTTGAGAAGCTGCTACTAGCACCTGGCCTAAGGGCCAAGCCAAATACAAGGATGACGTTCGTGGTGAAGAGGGAGGGCAAGAACGTACTGCTAAGGCCAATTAGCCGTGAAGATGTCCCTTACTACTGGGGGTACCAAGTAAACGTGATTAGAGGAGGGCTAAAGGGTCTGTTCTCAAAGGCTGTTAGGCCAGATACGCTAGTTATAGGTACATCTAGGCTTGGCCAGCCCTTAGGGGAGGCCCTTAGCGCCCTTAGGAGGTCCCTTAAGCTTGCCAAGGAGATCCTATTGGTCTTCGGCTCTCCATCTGAGGGCCTCTACGATATGGCTAGGAGGGAGGGCCTCAAGCTGGGCGAGCACTGCCAGCTCGTGCTTAACACGATCCCAGATCAAGGGGTAGCTACGGTTAGGACGGAGGAAGCCGTGCTAGCCACCCTAGCCATATTGAACATCTTGCTCTCAGTATAGCCAGGGTAGTGGCCTCTCACGCTCCCTCTTCCTTACCTCCCTCATGGCCTTCACGAAGCCAAGGGCCATTACGCATATCAAGCAAGCTAGGATGGCGAGGCCAGCAATCATCCAGATCCTAGAGGCCAGGGGCGGTGTTATCTCTAGCCTAAGGCTGATCAGCGCCTCAAACTTCAGCACATCTCTAGCCCCCCTCTCATCCTGGGCTACTATGAACACATCGTAGGTCCCTGGTAGCCAGCCAGTAGTATTAGCGGTGAACTTATAGGTCCTCGGCCCCGTTGGTGGGGCTGGCTCCACTAGCTCGGCAGTTATGTTCCTTATGCGCTCTTCATCAGAGGCACCAAGGGCCTCAGCCCAGTCCTCCCTGAGGATGAAGGCAATAGTAACATTAACATCATCGCCATCTGGATCGCTTACCTTCACGCTCCCACTAATTACATCACCAACTAAGCCGTAAATAGTGCCACCAACTACCTCTGGCCCCTCAAGCACTAATGAGCCCTCATCTATATCAGGCGGGTGGTTCTCATCCTCGCTAGCTCTAGCTGAAGCAGTTGTAAAGGCTGATGTAGGAGCCAAGAGGGCCAGGATGGCAAGCATAAGGCTTGCTACTAGCTTTAGCATCTTCCTCCCCCTCATATGTCCAATAGGAACCTAAGCTCAACTCGGCTTGGGAGCTCCTTTACCTCCATGAGGTGGTACGTAATGCCCTTCACGCCTACGTACTGCGGGTGCTTAGCTGGGTTAAACGGCTCGCCCCAAGCCAGCCCCTTGAGCTTGAGGGGGCCTTCCTTTGGTCCAGATATCTCAAGGACCTTGAACTTGGAGAGGAGGAGCCCATCTATATCTAGCTTTAGAAGCAGGGCCTCAAGCCAATTGTATAGCAGGGCCTTTACATCTTCCCCTTCAACCTCAACTTCTACCTCCACCTTTGGCTCCACCGTGCTTAGATCTGTCATGGTAGCAAATAAAGCCCTACCTGCTTCCTCAAATGCGCTCCTTAGGTCGGGGCCGTAGGCAAGCACGTACTGGTCAGCTGTGTGCTCTAGGAACGTAAAGCCCCTCTCAGCTGCCCCCTCCTGCCTAAGCTCTATTAGGACGCCGTGGGCTGACTTCGGATGTATGAAGTTGTACAGGGAGCCATCGTGGGCTACCCTTGGCTTATCATATACGAGCTTGATGCCTGCTTCCCTCAAGGCCTCCGATATGGCATTTATATCGCTTACGTTTACGGCTATGTGATGTATTCCCTCGCCCCTCTTAGCTAGGAACTTAGCTACTGGCCCTTCCTCCCCAATTGGCTCCATTAGCTCAACCTTCACGTCCCCAAGCTTAAGCCAGGCAGCCCTCATGCCCTGCTCCTCAACCACGATGGTGCTCTCTACCTCAAGCCCAAGGAGTCCTGAGAAGAACTTGAGGGCCTCATCTAGCGACCTCACGGCCAAGCCTACGTGGTGTAGGCGCTCTACGCCCAAGGTCGGGGCACCAACCCCAATAGGTCGGCTAGCTTAAAGCCTTATTCCGTGATGTCCTAACTGGCCGATGGGGTTGGCGATGGGGCTCGTTTGCTGCTCGCCAAACTTCAGCACATCCGATCCAGCTGTTGTTGAGGCCATCCTTGAGGCCATTAGGTCGGTTGAGGGGGCCCACGTGCTTGACTACACCTACGACCAGCACTACAACAGGCTTGTGGTGGTGTTCGCTGGCGAGGCCAGGGCCGTGCTTGAGGCCATGCTGAAGGCAGCGAAGGTAGCTGTTGAGAAGATAGATATGCGCTACCACTCTGGCCAGCACCCGAGGATAGGCGCTGTGGACGTGGTGCCCTTCATCCCCCTGGCTGGCACGAGCATGGATGAGTGCGTGGAGCTGGCCCGTGAGTTCGGGCGTAGGTTCGCCGAGGAGTGTGGGGTGCCAGTCTACCTATACGCTGAGGCAGCCTCTAGGCCAGAGCGTAGGAGCCTTGATTGGATAAGGAAGGGGGAGTTTGA
>DQYM01000167.1 GCA_011040545.1 Candidatus Bathyarchaeota archaeon
CAAGCCTCTGGCCTATCTCAAGTGGGAACTGGCTCCCGAAGTTAAGTAGCCACTTCGCATACTTAAGGGCAATCGGTGGCCCCTTGCAGAGCCTCTTGGCCAGAGCCCTTGCCTCCTTGCGTAAGTCCTCAAATGGGACGACCTTGTTCACCAGTCCTATCTTAAGGGCCTCCTCAGCTGATATGCGGTCCCCAAGCATGACGATCTCCTTGGCCTTGGCCAGCCCAACGAGCCTGACCAGCCTCTGGGTGCCACCCCAGCCAGGTATTATGCCAAGCCTTATCTCTGGGTTGCCTAGCTCAGCGTGCTCAGCAGCTATGCGGAAGTCGCAAGCCATAGCTAGCTCAAGGCCACCGCCAAGGGCATAGCCATTTATGGCAGCTATAACGGGCTTGGACATACGCTCAATCTTCGTGAATACCTCCTGGCCCATGCGTGAGGCTAGGACAGCCTTATCTGGCGTTAGCTTTGGGAACATGGTCACATCTGCGCCAGCGCTAAAGGCCCTATCGCCCTCGCCAGTTATTATCACGCACCTAACGCCTGGATCTTCCTCAGCCTTGTCCAGGGCCTCGGAGAGCTCCGAGATCATTACGTCGTTGAAGGCGTTGAGCCTATGGGGCCTGTTGAGCACGATCCACAGGATGTCCTCGTCCCTCTCTACCCTGATGGTCTCGTACTCTACTGCCATCTCTACCTCCTCCAGCTAGCAGGCCCTTAGAGCCCTTATAATAGTTAGGGAAGGTGAAATCCTGGATGCTATGGCCTACTGCTGGCCTAGGTCAGGCAATTAGGAAAAAAGCAGCCCCTAGCCCCTTACAGCCGCCTAAGTAGGTAGCGGAGCGTGGTTAGGCGCTGAATCTCGTTCGTGCCCTCGTAGATGGTCGTTACTATGGCATCCCTGTGGTAGCGCTCAACCCTGTAATCGCCGAAGTAGCCGTAGCCACCTAGTATGCCTATGCACCACTCGGTTATGCGGACGGCTATCTCGCTGGCAAGCGTCTTGGCCATGCTTGCTATAAGTGGATCTGGCTTGCCCTGGTCAATTAGCCAAGCTGCCTTGTACGTCAGCAGCCTAGCAGCCTCTATGAGCGTTATAGCATCTACTAGCTTGAAGGAAACCCCCTCAAACTGTATTATCGGCCTGCCGAAGGCCTCCCTCTCCTTTGCGTACTTGTAGGCTATCTCAAAGGCACCCTGGGCTATGCCAACTGCCTGGGCTGCTACACCAACACGGCTCTTATCAAAGAACTCTATAGCGTAGTAGAAGCCCCTGTTCAGCTCGCCAAGCAGAGCATCAGCAGGCACCTTCGCATCGCTGAAGGCTATCTCGCCAGTAAGGGAGGGCCTAATCCCCATCTTATCCTTTAGCTTTGAGACCTCAACCCCCTCCGTTTCCCTATCAACTATGAATAGGCTCTGGCCCCTGTGCGGTGGGTGGGCCTTTGGATCCGTCTGGCATAGTACCACGAAGAAGTTGGCTACTGGCGCATTTGTTATGAATGTCTTAACACCATTTATGTACCAGGTATCGCCGTAGCGGACGGCCCTGGTATCAAGGCGTGATGCTAGGTCGCTGCCCCTAGCTGGCTCCGTGAAGGCACCTGATGATATGAAATCCCCCCTACAGATGGGCGGTATGTACTTCTCCTTCTGCTCCTCAGTGCCGTGTAGCACTATTAGGTCGCTTGCGAAGGTAGCAGCCGTTATAGCTATGCCAAGGCTTGAGTCAGCACGGCACATCTCCTCAATTACTATGCAATCCTCAAGTATCCCGTACCCCTGGCCACCGTACTCCTCTGGGAATCGCATGCTCGTGAATCCTAGCTTAGCAGCCTTCTTGTAGAGCTCCATTGGGAACTCCTCCTTCCTATCTAGCTCAAGTGCTAGCTCTGGGTCAAACTCCTTCTCGCAGAACTCACGGACAGCCCTCTTGATGTCCTCCTGCTCCTCGGAGAGCTCAAAGCTGAGGCCAAGCATCTTGGCCATGCTCCCGACCACGCCTTAAGGGGGCCTAGGGCTTAAATGCCTTAGCAGGCCTCACGCTCGCTAGCTCAGAAATCCACATGCCTTCCCTCGTAGGCATACGTGAAGAGCCTAGCGTAGTCGCTACGCCCTAGCTCCCTTGGGTTAGCTACCGTGCCAGTAGAGCTCATGGCCCTATCCACTAGGGCCTCAAGCTTAGCCTCGTAATCTGCCTGGCTTATGCCTAGGTCAGCGACCTTAAGGGGCTCGCCAACATCCGCTAGCAGCTGCCTAACGGCCTCAGCAAGCCTCCTAGCCTTCTCCTCGCTCGCCCGACCACCGAGGCCAAGGGCATCTGCTATCTCAGCGTACCTGCTGGCTGCCACACGGGCGTTATACTCAATTGTGTAGGGCAGGAAGACGGCCACTGAGCGACCATGCGGTATCTTGAATAAGGCGCCAAGGGCGTGGCCCATAGCGTGGGCTGCACCTATCTGCGAGTTGCTGAAAGCTAGGCCAGCCATAGTAGCTGCATTATGTAGCTTCTCACGGGCCTCCATATCGCTGCCATTACGGTAGGCCCTCGGCAGGTACGTGAATATGGCCCTTATGGCCCATAGGGCAAGGGCATCTGAGAAATCATTATGCCATTTAGATGCATAGGCCTCTATGGCATGCGTTAGGGCATCTAGGCCAGTATCAGCCGTTAGGCGTGGTGGCATGGAGGATGGCAGCCTTGGATCCAGTATGGCTACATCTGCTACGATCTCCCTTGAGGCAAGCTCCATCTTGAGCTCCTCAGCTTCATCTGTTATCACAACTGCCCATGTTACATCTGCCCCCGTCCCACTGGTGGTTGGTATGTTAATCAACTTGGCCTTCTTCCTAAGGCCCAGCTCTACTAGTGGCACGATCTCATCAAGCGTTAAGTCAGGCCTCTCGTAGAGGGCGAAGACTGCCTTAGCAACATCCATGCAGCTACCACCACCAAGGCCGATTATTACGTCTGGTCCGAAATCACGGGCTACCTTAACGGCCTGCTCAACCACACGCCTGCTTGGCTCAGGCTCAACGCCATCAAAGACCTGGACCTCAAGCCCAGCTTGCTTGAGAAGCCTTACTACTTGGTCGGCTATGCCCAAGGAGCGGATAGTCTTATCAGTTATGATAAGTGCCCTCTGGCCCTTGATCTGCTCAAGGTAGCTAAGTGCCCCCTCGCCTACGACTATGGTCCTGGGGAAGGTTATCTCCCACAAGCCCTACCCCATCAACTGGCATGCACTCTACCAGTAAAAAGAATAGCTCAGCACAGTACTGGCCTACGGGCCTAGCCCACTAGCCTCACTTGAACTCAGTGGGCACCCTGGTGGCCGTCTTCACTAGCTCTGAGGCAGCCTTAGTGTAGCGCATTATCTTCATCAGGCTGCCCTTCAACTTGAACTTCCTCGTCATTACGCCAGTTATAGGATCCAACTCGCCCCTTATCAGCTTC
>DQYM01000045.1 GCA_011040545.1 Candidatus Bathyarchaeota archaeon
AGCTATTATCGGGAAGGCAAGTATGCCATCACGCTCCATAGCCTTAAGCCTTAGAACGCCAGTTGTCGTTTCCTCAAAACCGCATATCATGTCCTTTAGGGCACCTGAGAGCTCCTCGTGAAGGGTTACGATTAGGTCAGCTCCATCATCGTGGACTAGCCTTGGCTCGTGCTTTAGCACCTGCCTTATGCACCAGTAGTATTCATCCCTATCCTGCCCACGCCAAGCGAAGACATGGGCACCATCTTCAACTAGTGCTGCAGCAACCGCATCATTTGTTGATAGTGGGTTAGAGCCACAGAGGGCTACATCTGCACCACCAGCCATCAGCGTCCTCACTAAGACGGCTGTTTCCTTTGTTACATGGAGGCAGCAGCCCACCCTTAGGCCATCAAGTGGCTTCTCCCTGGCAAACCTCTTCCTTATGCGCATTAGGACTGGCATGTGCGCTTCTGCCCACTCTATGAGCTTCTGCCCCTCTGGTGCTAGGTCGGGGTTAGCTACCTTGAAGTCGGGCAAGCTACTCACCATCCCCCAGGGCACCTAGGGCATAAAAAGTAGTGCCGTGCCTGAAGCTAGCCCGCCCCTGGGCAGGGCCTAGGGGCGGGGCTCAGGGAAGGGCGTGCCCTTCACCCTTCAGCGCTCGGTCTTCTTCATCACAGCATGGGTAGGGCTACCGCTGGCCTGATAGGCTTTTTCCATCCTCAGCCACGCCCGTAGCCCAGCCTAGCTAGGGCCTCCTTGATGTCCCTCCTGAGGCGTAGCCACTTGTCCCTGGTCGGCATTATAACTTCCATCACGTGCCTTATGGCGTTCTCAAGTTCCCACCTAGAGCGCCTTAGCTCCTCTGGCTTGAAATACAGCTCCAAGCGCCCATCCACAATCCTAACCTGGCCCCTTATGCCACATATAGGGCACCTAATGCTCCCATCTGGTAGGAGCTCCACGAGGCTCTCCCCACATATGGGGCAGGAGTTGGGCTTCCTAGGCACCTCCACTGGCCCCCCATGTAGCGCCCTAACTACGCTTCTGCCCACTCTCCTCGCCAGGGAGATGGCCTCCTCATCTACGGCTACCTCGCCTGGCCCAGAGGCAGCTACTATGCCCCAATCAACAGGTTGGGTGAGGCAGGCATAGCAGAATAGCTTTAGGATTGGGAGCGTGAAGGGAGCCCAATCCTCAGGCTCTGTGGCAACAGCTAGGATACCACTAGCCCTCCTACGGCCAGCTAGGGCCTTTAGCCTCCCTGGCGACATGAGCTCAATAAGCCTATCTAAGGCCATTTTGATTATGCCAGGTGGGGATAGTATGTAGGTAGGTGCCCCCACGATTAGCCCATCTGCCTCCACTATGGCATCTAGTAGCTTGGGCATATCATCGCCTATGTTACATCGCTCGCCCTTGAAGAGACAGGCCATGCAGCCCTTACAGGGCTTGATATCAAGGTCGGTTAGCCTTATGAGCTCTACATCGGCTCCCTCGCCCTCAGCAGCCCTTAGGGCCTCCCTGACGAGGACCTCCGTATTGCCCAGCTTCCTGTAGCTTGCGATCAGGCCTAAGATCCTCAAGCCCTCCCACCGTGCTACCCCATGCGATACAGCTATTTATGGCCCCTCGCTCCCAGCCACGATGGCCAGCCCCCAGCCAGTAGAGCTCAATAGCCATGGATACAGGCTCCCCTGCGAGATCTGGATGCCACCTGACCTAGCTGGAGCCCATGTGGCCTTAGTGCTCTGCCATGGGGCCACGCAGAAGGGCATGAGGCATGAGCTAATCAGGCACCTAGCACGTACGCTCTCAACTAGGTGGCCAGTTCTCACGTTTGACTTGCCTGGCTTCGGTAGGGCGCCAAGGCTCGTTATGAGGAAGCCCGATGACTACCTATACTACACGCATGCCCTATCGGCAGCTAGGAAGGCAGAGGAGCTAACTGGCCTTAAGGTAGTAATGGTTGGCCACTCCATGGGTGGTCGTGTCTCCCTCCAGGCTGCAGCTAGGGACGGTGGCTCTACCATAAGGGGCGTGGTAACCATAGCTGGCCTCTACGACTTCCCACGTAGGCCTGAGGACATGATGAGGCTCGTAGAGGACTTCGCTAGCTTCGTGAGGGTAAGGCTTGAGCTACCTGCTGAGGAGGTAGCACGCTACGTAGCACTTGGCAGGGTGATGGAGGAGGCCGTGAAGGCGATAAATGTGCCCCTCCTGGCCATAGAAGCTGGAAGGGAGCACTACCAGTTCATAAGGGATACACGCTACAAGCTCTTCAGGGAAGCTAGGTGCCCTAAGATGCTCGTTTTGCTAGGGAAGGCAGATCATAAGTTCAAGGACCACCATGAGGTGGTTTCATCCGTAATCAGGAGCTGGCTAGAGCACCAATTTGCCCTTCATGGCTGATGGCTACCCAGATATGCGAACCCCTCTTAACCTCGTGGTCGGCGCTAGGAAGCCCATGTGGTCCTCTAGCTCCCTGCAGAAGGCATCTATGCCTCCCCTCATGGCCTTGAAGAAATCACAGCTTATGGTCATGCCAGATACTGGCCTTGAGACCTCCCCCCGCTCTATTAGGTAGGCATGTGTTACATTTGCATTTAGGAAGCCCCTAACTGGATCGGAGAGCCACTCGCCTATGGTTTCCACCACGTAGAGGCCCTCCCTCGTGTCCTCTAGGAGTTCCTCAAGGCCCCAATCACCAGGGGCCAGCATGAGGCAGTTGGGCTCTGGCCGTGGTGGCGCCTTGTAGTTCGTCCTCCAGGCATTCCCAGTTGAGCTAACCCCCTCCCTCTTAGCCCTGTAGTCATCGTATAGGAAGGCCCTCAGCACCCCACGCTCAATTAGGGTGGTCCTGCAGGTTGGTAGGCCATCATCATCAAGCTCCCTTGACCTAAAGCCACCAGGTAGCGTCCCGTCATCAATTAAGGTGAAGGAGCTGGAGGCCACTTCCTCGCCCAGCCTGCCAGCCCAGGGAGAACGGCCTTCCTGAACGGCATCTGCAGTTAGGGTCCGCCCGAACATGGTAGATATTATAGAGGCCATGACCACCCCCCTCACGACCACGTCTACCTGGCCAGCCCCCATGCTGCCTGCCCTCAGGAAGTCAAGAGCCCTCCTAGCTGCCCTATAGCCAATAGAAGGATCTAGGCCCCTTATGGATCTTGAGCAGGATACCTCAGTAGCCGTTGATATACGGCCAGCCTCATGGGCTAGAGCCCTTACCCATGCGTAAGCACCTGTTTCACGTCTAAATCCCTCTTGGCCGTGTGAATTGCAAATAACTGTAATGCTAGCACCTACCCTTAACATGCCTCTTGATGACCTCACATGAGGGCTAGCTTCCTTTACTGCATTAACTAGCCCAATAGCTACATCCCTTATTTCCTCCTGGCTTGCCTCAGCAGTTTCCCTATCAAATAGCCCCTTCACGCTAGTCCTCCCATACCTATCTGG
>DQYM01000254.1 GCA_011040545.1 Candidatus Bathyarchaeota archaeon
CCTAGCTAGCCTAGGTGCCCTCCTGTCCCTTGAGCTGAAGATGCTACATGGGGCGTAGAGTGGCTCACAGAACCAGGCCCCAGGTGGGTGGTCGTAGCCTAGCACACGGAATATGAGGCCCTCGTGCGTGAGTAGGTCATCCCTATCCCTTAGCCTCATGCCACCACGCCCCGAAGGGCCAGCAAGGCTAAGCTATGCCTTGTGATTGGGCTTAAGGGGCCAGATCCCCTCGCCAGGCATCCCGCTGCCCACAACGACCTGGTAGGACTCACGGCCAGAGGCCAGCTCTAAAACACGCTCCAAGGCCCCTCTAACATGGATTTCCTCACCAGCACGAGCTACGTTCCTATACAGGCCTATGTTAGCTACCACCCTCTCCACCTGCCCTGGCTCTGGCAGGCCCCCTGGCCACCTCCCCACGGGCCTACAGCCTGAGATACGGTAGATAGCTGGCCTGAACATGGCCTCATCATCGCCTACAACACGGCAGGTCAGCTCAACCTGGCCTAGGGGCACGTAGGCCCTCTCGCCATATGAGGTCCTTATCTCATCTAGCTTCCTAACCGCCGTGTAGGTGAACTTAGTGCCCTTAAACACGCCCTTCATGCCCCTCCTAGCCTCAATTGGGTCGTCTGAGAGGAGCTCCAGGACCCCCTCCCCAGCTAGCTCCCTAACTGCAGCTTCAACAGCCCTGAACTCCCTAGAACCATAGACAACTAGATCTACGTCCGACCAGGGGGCATGCATGTTCATGGCAAGGGAGCCATGTAAGCCAAAGAGCTCCTCTGGGACGCTAGATGTAGATGATAGGAGCTCAACTAGCTCAAGGGCCCTCCTCTGGAGCCTATCCAGGGGCCTAAGCTTCTTAAGCTCCTTTAGGGCCTCAGATGGTATGAATACATGCTCTAGGGAGGGAAATGGAATAGCTATCATCTCCTTACCTAGGAATGGGCATGAGAACACATATTCAGGAGCCTTACTCTTTAGGAAATCAAGCACCTTCCTCCAATTACCTGGTGAGAACAGCTCCCTAGGCCTCAGTAGGATTTTTCCTTGAAATTTCCACCTAGTAGATAGGAAATCTACATCTAACCCCTTAGCTAGCTCACTGGGCACGTATTTTAAGAAGGCAAAGGCCCTCATTGGTGGATGCTCGTAGCCAAATGCGTAGAAAACAAGCCCTTCCCTCGTTACGAGTATATCGCCATCCCTTGGCCTATAGCCCTCAGGCAGCTGCATGCTCACCACCTGCCACTTACTGCCTGAAGTGCTCCCACCCCCTGGCTTCTACAGGCTTTAAGCTCCCATCTTCCTTCCTAAGCCAGATCCCCTGTTCCTTTACTGCCCTGCCTATTGGCCAGAGCTCCACGCCAACCGACCTAGCGATGGACATGGCCTCCTCCAGCCGACCTGGCCTCACGGTCAGCACAAGCTCGTATTCCTCGCCACCGTAGAGGCAGGCTTCCTCAGGGCTTAGGCCAAGCCTCATGGCTTCCTCAGCTACATCTGGCCTAATGGGCAGCTCCTCAAGCACGAAGCCCACCTTGCTGGCCCTAGAGAGTTCCACTAGGCTCCAGGCAAGCCCATCGCTGCTATCCACGGAGGCCGTTACCAAACCGCTTCTTGCTAGTGCTAGGCCAACCCTAAGCCTTGCCTTTGGCATGAGGACGGCCTCAAGCGCCCTCTCACGAAGGCCTGGGCTAAGGGCTAGGCCATCAATTAGCGCCTTCAGCCCTAGGTAGGTAAGGCCGAACTCGCCAGTAACGGCTAGAACATCGCCAGGCCTGGCCCCAGAGCGGGGTACTAGCTCGCCCTCCCTGCAGATGCCAAAGGCATAGCAGGCTATAACTAACTCCTGGCACTCATTTGTATCACCACCGATTACGTAAGCACCGTACTCACGTGCCCCATCGTTAAGGCCCCTCGCCATCTCTAGGAGATCTTGCTCAGTTAGATCCCTTGGCAGGCCCAGGGAGGCAAGTATAGCTAGGGGACGAGCTCCCTTTGCAGCTAGGTCGCTTATATTCGTGACAACTGCCTTCCTAGCAGCTTGATATAAGCTCATGCCAGGTGGGACATCTGTTGAGGCCACGAGCATATCGGCCTTTAGGATGGCCAGGAGGCCCCCTCCTAGCCTCCAGCCTGATACATCATCGCCAAGCGGTGGGTAGGCTTCTGAAGTGCTCTCTAGGGCCGATTTTATAATCTCTATGGCCTCCCTCTCGCCGAGCTCAGCTAGCGTCCTCATGTCCCAGGGTAGGGCCTACGCCATAATAAAAGAGTATGGTGGCTAAGCTGGCCTAGCCAAGTGGGAACTGCCCCACGAGCCTCCAGAGCTCGCTTAGGTAGGTATTGAAGTTCTCCTCAGTAGCACAGGCATAGATGATGCCCGTCCTATCACGCTTAGCATCGTAGAACACTATGAAGAAGCCATCTAGCCTTAAGTGCTCGTAATCTGGCCCAACATCTGAGCGTGTGTACAGGGAGCCGTACATCAGCTTGGCGTGGTAGCCCTTGAACACTATGTCCGTTATGTTCTCAACTATGGCTATTGTGGTGTAAGGTGCTGGGCAGCCGTGGAGCCTAAGCCAGGCGTTCTGATCCCAGATAGCGAACATAGCTACCGTCTCAACCGTGAGGGGCACGTAGCCCTGTACCCAGTACATGCCGACCCACACCTGGTAGCCAGGCGAGCCCTTCTCAAACCTATCTAGCGGGTAATAATAGTAGTTCGTGCCCTTCCTCCGCATCGGCAGCCAGACTAAGTCCATTCTCGTACAGACAAATACGTAATTTGGGTCCCTTGGGAAGGAAGCCTTGAATTCCTCCTCAGCTCCAATAGCCAGAATAGCTGTTGTAGGTGTAGCCAGGAGCAGGGCTAGGATAGCCAGCAGGCTAGCTAGCTTCATATAGCCCATGCCCTTGAGCTTGCCCTGGGCCAGCCTGATGCCCTCTGCTAGCACAGAGGCTATGAATATTGATGTAAGGCCATCTGCTAGAAGCCCATATCCTCCCTGGCTTGTGAGGTAGGAGCCGAAGTAGGCCCAGACTCCAAATACAGATGTGTAAACGGTAAGCCAGCTCAGCTGGTAGAGCAGGACGGTTATGAATGTACCAATTAAGAGCATTAGCCCACCTTTCCTACATGAGAAGCCGAGGATCAAGCCTAGAATGGCTAGGAAGGGCACCATCAGCATGTAGACCTGGTAGTAGGCCATGAGGATTATGCCCGATATCAAGCCAGCTAGAGCTCCATGATATGGCCCTAGCAGCATGGAGGCCAGGAAGGTGCCTGTGACATCTAAGTAAAATGGCATGTGGGCTAGGTCTGATAGCGACCTAGTGAGGAGTGAGAGCAGGGCCAAGAGGACCACGTAGTGTAGCTTGGCCCTCTCAACTACAAGCTTCCTCAAGCTCATTTCAGCCGTATTTAGTTAGC
>DQYM01000009.1 GCA_011040545.1 Candidatus Bathyarchaeota archaeon
CTCTAAAGCCTCAAATACCTCTCCCACGGTTATGCCACGCATGTCCATTTGCCTGTGAGCGTGAATGGAGAAGACCACCTGCTTCTTCATCGCCTCACGCACCTTATTCAACGTGCCCAAGGGGCGCCCCTCCCCTGCCATGCCCATTTAATCTGAGCGCTTAAGCCTTCAGCGAGCACTGATTTGCTGTAATCATGCGCCTGACCGAGGGGCTGCTAAGCCACTGGGCGCAAGCCCACTGAGGTTCAAATCCCCGCCCCGGCGCCGAAGAAGATTGATTTTAGCATCTAATGGCCTCCAGGAGCTCATTCAAGCCCTATTTTAAATGCTTATATATTACCCCATTCCCCAGGGTGCAGGAGGCATGGAGGATGGATGAAGAAGGTAGCGCTATTGATATTGAAAAGCTCAGGGAGGCAAGCGTTGAGCAGGTGTTGGAGCTCCTTGGCACCTCAGCTGAGGTTGGCCTCTCAGAGGATGAAGCTGCCAGGAGGCTTAGGGAGTATGGGCCTAACATCATACCGGAGAAGAAGGTGAACCCCATCCTGAAGTTCCTATCCTACTTCTGGGGCCCAATACCATGGATGATTGAGGCTGCAGCTATCTTATCCTTCATCATACAGCACTGGGCTGACTTCTGGATAATAATTGCCCTCCTCCTCGTTAATGCTATCGTTGGCTTCTGGGAGGAGCACAAGGCTGAGAACGTAATTGAGTACCTCAAGCAGAGGATGGCCGTTAGGGCTAGGGTGCTTAGGGATGGCATCTGGAAGGTCGTTCAGGCTAGGGAGCTAGTTCCTGGTGATATCATAAGGCTTAGGATAGGGGATATCGTGCCAGCTGATGTAAAGCTCATTGGAGATGGTGAGCTCACCCTAGATGAATCTGCTTTAACGGGTGAATCCCTCCCAGTAGATAAGGGGGCAGGTGATATCGCTTACTCTGGCTCCATTGTGAAGCGTGGAGAAATGAATGCCATTGTAGTAGCTACTGGCCTTAGAACCTACTTTGGCAAAACGGTTAAGCTCGTGGAGAAGGCCAAAGTCATAAGCTCTCTCCAGAGGATGGTTGTGAAGGTAGGCAACTACTTGGTGGTCCTCGCCCTAGCCCTGATAGGCGTGGTAATTGTCTTCGTGATCCTGAATGGAGAGGGCGTCCTCACGGCCATAAGGTATGCTCTCGTGCTAGCTGTGGCCTCCGTGCCAGCTGCCCTACCTGCCGTCCTTTCCATAACCATGGCCGTGGGAGCCCTTCACCTAGCTCGGAAGCAGGCCATAGTAACGAAGCTTGTATCCATAGAGGAACTTGCAGGCGTTGACATCCTATGCGTGGATAAAACTGGCACTCTTACTAAGAACAAGCTCACGATAGCCGATCCAATCCCCTTCAACGGCTACTCCAGGGAGGAGGTCGTGCTTTATGCAGCACTGGCCTCTAGGGAGGAGGATAAGGATCCAATAGACCTAGCCATTCTGGGGGCACTAGATAAATACGGCTTAAGGGATGAGTGTGCTAGCTTCAGGCAGCTTGATTTCAGCCCCTTTGATCCAGTTAGGAAGAGGACAGAAGCCCTAGTTGAGCGTGATGGCAGCTCCTTTAGGGTGGCCAAGGGGGCTCCTCAGGTCATACTGCACCTCTGCAGGGTTGATAGGGAGCTATGGGATCGTGCGATGGCCGTGATAGACGATCTTGCAGAAGATGGCTTTAGGGCCCTAGGCGTAGCTAGGACGATTGGATCAGATGGGCAATGGGATTTTGTGGGCATAATACCGCTCTTTGATCCGCCAAGAGAAGATGCAAAGGAGGCCATAGAGAAGCTGAGAGCCCTCGGCTTGAAAATAAAGATGCTAACGGGCGACCACACAGCCATAGCTAGGCGTATAGCTGAGATGCTTGGCCTTGGAACCAAGATAGTGCCTGTATCAGAGCTGGTTAGAAAGAAGCAAGAGCGCCTTGATGAGTTAGCTGAGGAGGCAGATGGCTTCTCAGAGGTATTTCCCGAGCACAAGTACGCTATTGTAAAGGCCCTCCAGAGGAGGGGATATGCAGTAGCTACGACTGGCGATGGGGTAAACGATGCCCCATCCCTAAAGCAGGCTGAGTGCGGGATAGCTGTTGCAGGGGCCACTGATGCTGCTAGGGCAGCTGCCGACATCGTGCTGCTCCAGCCTGGCCTATCCGTTATAACGGATGCAGTACAGGAGGCTAGAAAGATCTTCCAACGCATGGAGAATTACGTTATATACAGGATAACGGAGACCATAAGGGTGCTATTCTTCATCTGCCTATCCATCTTGATCCTGAACTTCTACCCGATAACAGCCATAATGGTGGTCTTGCTTGCCATATTAAACGACATCCCAATACTCACCATATCTAACGATAAGGTCCTTGAGCAGGTGAGGCCAACAAGGTGGAAGGTAAGGAAGATCTTAGTCCTCGCTACTGTGCTAGGCCTAACGGGCGTTATAAGCTCCTTCGTGCTCCTGCTCCTAGCCGATAAGGTTCTTGGCTTAGATCTAGCAGCTATCCAGACACTCGTGTTCCTAAAGCTAGTGGTAGCTGGCCACTCCACGCTATTCGTGGCTAGGACGAAGGGCCCACTCTGGGGCCGACCACGCCCAAGCCTACCGCTCTTCGTAGCCGTCATCCTCACCGACCTAGCTGCTACCTTCATAGCTGCCTACGGCTTCATTATAACGCCCATAGGCTGGGTACTAACGGGCCTAGTTTGGGCATACTGCCTTGCCTGGATGCTCGTGAACGATTGTGTTAAGCTCCTGGCCCTAAGATTCATTAGGACCTCCTAGATCCATGGCACTTGCCATGTGTTTAAGCCCGACCTCGCACGCATTTCTAGTTCCTTTCTGCCTTCTGAGCCTGAGAAGCTATCAAGATTAAAAGCGTAATGGCTAGCCTGTCTCAACTTGCCATGAGGCTAGAGGCCTTAGTAGAACTGTAAGCAGCTGTGCATCTACTTGCTACGGCATGGCTAAACAGAAGCATTATAAAAGGCAGGCCTTTACGCAGCTATGCCATGCTCCCCTGGTGGGCTCAGCTCATAATAGGGTTGGTCGCTGACCTCATAACGACCTTGCTGGCCTCCTACGTGGCCCTAGGCAAGTTCTCATTTAGGGCTAAGATGCCGCAGGCAGTAGCCGTTGGGGTCCTGGGCTTCATACTGGCCCCAATATTCGTTGGCATCTCCAGCCTAGCTGGCCTCCCTGGCCTTGGCTCTGCTCTCGTCCTCCTTATGTGGGCCCTCCTAGCTAGGATCCTCCTGAAGCTTGAGTGGCAGAACGCCATGCTGCTGGCCCTGGCCTGTACGGTCGTTAAGTACGCACTTGTAGATTGGGCTGGCTTCACCGTCCTGATAACACCTTGGTGGCAGGCCCTTATCTAGCTGCTGGCCCCTGAGA
>DQYM01000179.1 GCA_011040545.1 Candidatus Bathyarchaeota archaeon
AAGGCAAGCTTAGGCTTAAGGGCATCTGGATGTATGGCAACTGGCTTATTCCTTAGCTCAACCTCGCTTAGGAGCTCCAGGAGGCCACCTGCGTGGTCGTAGTGGCCATGGGTTATGAGCATGGCATCCACCTGGCTTAGGTCTAAGCCAAGCCTCCTTGCATTCGCTAGGATAACGTGTGCATCTTGGCCAGCATCAACTAAGACCCTCGTGGCCCCATCAGGGCGCTGGAGATCAATGAGGGCCGATAAGCCATGCTCGCCTATGAAGCCCCTCCTCCTAGCGTAATCATCAACCAGCACGTATATCTTAGCCTCTGGTAGCTCCCCTTCGCCCAAGCAGCTGCCCCTCCCTTACTCGTTCTCCTTACAGAAGGCCTCAATCTTCTCAGCTATCTCAAGGAATGCCTTTGCAGCTGGCGTGTCCTTGTGCTTTACTATGAAGGGCTCGCCTGCGTCTGAGGCCTCGCAGATGCGGGGGTCTATTGGGATACGGCCTAGGAATGGGACGCCCATCTTCTTAGCTATCTTCTCACCACCCCCCTCCATGAATATGGGCACGTAGGTCCCGCAGTTCGGGCAGATGAAGCCACTCATGTTCTCTATAATGCCTACGATCGGTATACCGAGCTTGCGGGCAAAAGTAATGGCCTTCTTCACGACCACCTGCGAGACCTCAGATGGTATGGTAACTATTATGGCCCCATCCATATCTGGTAGCAGCTGCATTATGGTTAGTGGCTCATCCCCAGTGCCAGGTGGTAGGTCCACTACGAGGTAGTCTAGCGTCCCCCATACTATATCTGCTAGGAACTGCCTTATGGCCACAGATTTCAGTGGCCCACGCCATATAACAGGCGTTTCCTCATCTGGCAGGAGGAAGTCCATGGATACTACCCTTATGCCAAGTGGGCCAACAACTGGGAAGACACCAGGTGGGCCAGCTACTAGCCTAGAGCCACTTAGGCCAAGCATCTTTGGCACACAGGGGCCATTTATATCGGCATCTAGGATGCCGACCTCATGGCCACGCATGGCTAAGGCAACTGCTAGGTTCACGGCCACGGTCGTCTTGCCAACGCCACCCTTCCCGCTTATCACGGCTAGCTTGTGCTTTACCTTGCCCATCTTGGCCTTAAGCCGTTCAATCTCCTGCTTCAGGCGCTCCATCCTCTCTTCACGAGCTCCCTCGGCCTTAGCCTCATCGCCCAATCTAGGTCCCTGGCTTAGGCAGGCCTAACACAATATATGCTTTTCCCATGTGGCTTAGCGGACTAGGCCCGATGGCAGGGGCCTATATGAGGCCCTCTTCCCTTAGCTTGGCTAGGGCCTGGCTACCGCAGGTGGTGGCAAGCGATATGGCCTCAGCTACCTTCCTAACTGCCTCATCTATTAGGCCAGACCTAGCGAGGCTTGAGACCTCAGATAGCATGGCATTTACGTCCCCGAACTCCTGCCTCCTAGTGGCGTTCTGGGCTAGCCTTACCTCCGTCATAACGGCACCTAGGAAGCGCTCAAACATGGACCTAGCACCCTTTAGCTCATCCCCCTCAAGGCCCAGGAGGCCATCTAGCATCTTTGAGGTTATTATGAGGAAGCTCTTAACTCGCTCTGAGAACTGGAATAGCGTTATGGCCTCCCTCATGCCCATCTCGGCCAACTGCTCCACCTACCCCCACTGGCCCCTAAGGTGCATTTAAGGGAAACGCCCATCAGGCTTTTACGGTGCTGAAGGCAGCCGTGAAGGGAGAGCTTGAGCCATGCCTAAGGGGAGGAGGCACCTTAAGAAGGCCAGGGAGAGGCTAGAGCGCATAATAGAGGCCTGTGAGGAAGTAGAGGCAGGAAGGCTTGATCCATTTGCCATCCCAGTTGAGGAGCTCATAGAGGTCGTGAGGGAGCTCTTCCCCCTCTGGGAGGAGCCAGAGGACCTAAGCCTAGATGCAAGGGCGGTTGAGGCCATATCAAGCGTGATAAGGGCCCAGAGCGAGTGGGTTAAGGAGCGCTCAACGAGGCTCTACATGGATCCATTCCTAGTGGAGGAGCGCATAAGCGCTATTGAGCCTGAGGCCCTAGCCCTGCTGTTCCTAAGCACTTGGCACCCAATCGTGGAGCTAGAGCAGATGACGCTGCTAAGCCTAGAGCTAGGCATGAAATACTGGTCTGAGCTCCCTAGCAGGGAGAAGGCTGAGGTAGGGCTTGAGGAGCTCCCAGGGGCAGGGATGGCAATTGAGGAAGCCACGCTAGAGGAGGAGCGCATGGAGGAGGAAGTAGAGGCCCTCTGGATGGAGCTTAAGCAGAAGGCCCAAGGTGGCTCCGTTCCCTACTGGGAATTTGTAATGGCGGATACATACTCGGAGACCGTTAGGCGTGCGTACCTAACTAGCTTCATGGTAAGCTACGATTACGCCAAGCTAGATGTAGATCCACTTAAGGGGGAACTCGTGCTTAAGCCCAGGAGGAAGCCGAGGAAGAGGCCTAAGGAGAGGGCAACATCGGTTGTCATACCGATCTCCTATGAGGAGTGGGAGAGCCATGCCAGCTAGGCGGGGTAAGGCCTATTATGCTCGCAAGGTGAAGAAGGCAGCCCACATGCTATTCTTCAAGCGCCACTACAGGCCTGGTGCCTGGGGCTGGGAGCTGAAGAAGGCCATAGGGCCAGATTACATAAGGGTCCTTAAGGTGCTAGATGGCCTCCTAAGGCCCCTTGACCTCACCGTCAAGCAGGTGTTTGAGCTCCCAAGCCAAGAGGTAGCTAGGGAGATAACTGCTGTGCCAGAGGTGCCTGAGGGGGCCGAAGGGCCTAGAGAGGCAGGTGGGTCGCCAGATGAGGCCCGATACTACGTGGTGCTGAGGGGCACGCTTGAGCCATCTGAGCTTAAGTACTGTGGCTGGAGGGTAGATGATATAGCTGCCCTAGCCATGTCCATAGGCCTCATACTGGCGAGGGGAGGGAAGGCACCTAGAGCTGATGTTGAGGCCCTGCTCAAGGAGAAGCTACCAGATTGGCGTGTTAGAGCTGGCCTAGAGCGTTTCCTAAAGGCAGGCTACATAGGTGAGGATGAAGGTGGAATGCTCTACCTAGGATGGAGGACGTTAGCTGAGGTTGACCTGAAGGCCCTGCTCAACCTCCTCATGCGCTACGAGGCCAGCTGATCGGCTAGATCGTCCTCTTCTTGGATAGGAACTTCTTGAGGAGCTCTAGGTCCTGCTCCATGATCGGTAGGAGCACCGTGAGGCGCTGCTTCAGCCTAGCTATTAGGGGCAGCATCCTCGGTGGTATTGGCTTATCCTCAACGTAGGCCCTTATCAGCCTCCTAGCCCTCTCGCTAAGCGGTATCCTGAGGATACGTGGCTTACGCCTTGGGGGCACGGCCATGCTTCCACCGACTAGAGGCAAGCCCCTTGCATATATAAG
>DQYM01000040.1 GCA_011040545.1 Candidatus Bathyarchaeota archaeon
CTACCAAGGTGGTGCTGTCCCTGGCCGTGAGATAAGGGTAGTTGAGATACCAGGGTGGGATGTAGAAGCCTGTGGAGGAACGCACTGCTCCCGAACTGGCGAGATAGGGCTGATAAAGCTCCTTAAGGCAGAGAGGATACAGGATGGTGTGGAGAGGCTCATCTTCGCCATTGGGGAACATGCCCTAAGGGCAGTTCAGGAGCAGGAAGAGATGCTGTCAGAGGTGGCCAGCACCCTAAACGTGCCCCTAGAGGATGTAGCAAGAGCAGCGAGGAGGACGGTTGAGGAGCTCAAGTCGGCTAGGCGTGAGCTAAGCAGGTTGATCAGGAGGATGGCCGACCTTGAGGTAGAGAGGCTCCTCGCAAGAGCAGAGGATCTAGCTGGCCTCAAGCTCATAAGGGCTGATCTAGGCCAGGTGAGCAGCGATTACCTCATAGAGGTAGCTAACCGCATCTGCAAGCAAGAGGAGAGGGCCATCGTGCTCTTGTTCGCCAGGGATAAGACAGCTCGCTTCGTACTCAAGTTAGGCCCTATGGCCCTAAGAGCTGGCCTAAGTGCTGCTGAGCTTGCCAGGGAGCTTGGGCGTGTAGTTGGTGGCGGTGGGAGTGGCACGGAGGCCTTCGCCCAGGGCGGTGGGCCTAAAACAGGCGAGGTAGGTAGGGCACTTGGGCTCCTTGCTGAGCTAGTTAAGCGGAAGATGGCTTAGTAGTTACCTTCTAAGGCTCATCATATAGCAAACACAGGCCTAAGGTAGCTTTCTAATGCCCTAGGATGTAGAGATCAGCCTACCGTGAGGGAAGAAGTAAGCCTTATTTAGCTACCCCTAATGCGAGCCTCGGTGTTAAGCATGGCCGTTCAACAAGCCCTGGAGATCGCTAAGGCCCTGAAGCTAGCTGAGTGCATTCAGTGTGGCATGTGCACTGGTAGCTGCCCCGTCTCAGCCAAGGTCCCGCTTAACGTAAGGCGCATAGTAAGGCAGGTCGGCCTCTTCTACGAACTCCCACTTGAGCCAGTTGAGGCCCTCTGGGCCTGCACGACCTGTGGCACCTGCGAGCTTAGGTGCCCTAAGGAGCTAAAGCCAGTTGAGGCGGTGATAAGCCTTAGGAGCGTGCTCGTTGAGGAGGGGAAGATAGCCAGGAGCATAGCTGAGGCCCTTGAGAGCGTTTTCACACATGGAAATCCCTGGGGAAGAGGCCGTGCTAAAAGGCTTGATTGGGCTGAGGGACTTAGCTTTAAGCTAAAGCATGCTTCTGAAGGTGCAGAGTGGCTTTACTTCGTTGGCTGCACACCAGCATATGATACTAGGGCTCAGGAGGTAGCTAGGGCTCTAGCTGAGCTGCTGAACATAGCTGGCCTTGATTTTGCCATCCTAGGCAAGGACGAGAGCTGCTGTGGCAATGAGATCTACAGCATGGGGGAGAAGGGCCTATTTGAGGAGCTAAGGGACGGCAACATAGCTAAGTTTGAGGAGCTAGGCATAGAGCGCATAGTTACATCATGCCCACATGGCTTCAATGCCTTTAGGAACCTCTACGAAGGCCGTGTAGCAAATGTCCTACATCACTCACAGCTCCTATCAGCCCTAATTGATGAGGGGCGATTAAGGCCAGCTAAGGAGCTTGGCCTCAAGGTCGTATACCATGACCCCTGCTTCCTAGGCAAGAGGAACAACGTATTTGATGAACCTAGGCACGTCATTGAGGCCATCCCTGGTGTAGAGCTCCTTGAGTTTGATAGGAATAGGAGCCGTAGCCTCTGCTGTGAGGGCGGTGGTGGCCGTATGTGGGTTGATATACCTGGCGAGAAGCTAGCTGAGCGTAGGGTTAGGGAGGCTGCTGAGCTTGGTGCAGATGTAATAGCCGTTGCCTGCCCCTTCTGCTTGATAACGCTTGAGGATGCCGTTAAGACGGCTGGCCTTGAGGAGAAGCTCAAGGTCATGGATATAGCTGAGCTCCTGCTAGCATCTATTAAGGGGCCTAGCCAAGCATAGGGGCGCTTAAATTCCCCTGGCCCATAGCGAGGAGGGGCTGGTCTTGCCTTCACAGCTGAACAAGCAGGGTAAGTTCGTAGTCCCAGGTGAGAAGATAGGCGTAATAGAGGAGTTCCTGCCTGGGCCAGGTATATACGTAGATGGTGGCGACCTGAGGGCAGCTAACGTCGGCTTCCTCCTCCTCAACCTAGCTGAGAGGAAGATGAGCGTTTTTAGGCCAACTAGGCTGAAGGGCGCTGCTTGCACTCCAAGGCCAGGTAGCATAGTGATTGGTGAAACGGTGAGCACCCAGCTAACGTACTGCCTCATACGCATATGGATGGTAGGACCCAGGCACCTCCCAGGCTTCTTCACAGGCCTGCTTCACATATCAAATGTGGGCCTTAGGGTTAAGAACATGTTCAATGTGGCTAGGCCAGGCGATGTAGTAAGGGCTCGTGTCATAAGCACCAAGAATAGGATAAGGCACTTAAGCATAGCAAATAAGAAGCTAGGCGTTATCTACGCATTCTGCTCCCAGTGCGGTGAGCTGCTAAGGGCTAGGCCAGATAAGAAGCTGGTCTGTGATGCATGTGGCTCAATTGAGCTTAGGAAGCTAGCATCAGATTACGGTAGGGCCTTGCTCTAACCACGAGCCCTAGTAAAGCCTAAATTATGGCCATGCCTCCTCAAGCCGTGCGGTGGGAGCTTGGAGCTAAAGGTCCTCAAGAGGACGGATAGGGAGCTGAAGCTTGAGGTAGTTGGCGAGGGCCACACGCTACTGAACCTACTGCAGAAGGAGCTCGTAGCTGATCCAGATGTTGAGATGGGCGGTTATGATATAGTGCACCCACTTGAGAGGCCAATTAGGGCCATACTATACGTGAGGACGAAGGGTGGTAAGAGGCCAGAGGAAGCCCTCCTAGAGGCCATTGAGCGGGCGAGGGCAATGGATGAGGAGTTCATCAAGGGGCTAGAGGCAGCTCTAGCTGCACACAAGGAGAAGGAGGTAGATGAGGCCTAGGGGCCTTAAGGGCCTATTGGGCCAGGGGAGGTCGCTAAGGGATATCATGCTAGATAAGGGCCTAGCTGCACTTGGTGATGCATTAGTTAATTTCGCATACTCAGTTGCCCTCTCCCTAGCTTCAGGCAAGCCTATGGGTAGCAGGCTTGATAACAAGCTGCTCTGGGAGGCGCTAAGGGCATCTGGACTTAGGGATAAGGCCCCAAGACGCATGAGCAGGCATGAGCTAGCAGATGCAGCTGAAGCCCTGCTGGCCTACGGCTGGCTATCTGGGCTCTTGGGCTTCTGGAATATAGTTGAGGCCCTTCAGGGCCAGGACCTAGTATCTAGCCTCTCAGAGCTCCTTAGGGCCTTGGCCGAGAAAATTGAGCACTAGTGCTTCATCATCTTCTCCTCGTGCTTGCGCAGGTA
>DQYM01000114.1 GCA_011040545.1 Candidatus Bathyarchaeota archaeon
GTCATCTCCTTGCTCCACTTCCTCCTCTCAACCCTTATCCGTATCCTCTGCTGCTCCCTGGCTATCTCACCGCACACGCACAGCTCCTTGGGGAGGCCACAAACTGGGCAAATCTCGGCCATCGGCTCCCCTGACCTCTCCTCCACACTCGCCTCTCAAGAAACCTCTATTTAAAACTAACCAATGTTGGGCTAGGCGCTTAACATATATAGGGCCATTAAGCAGCAAGAGGGGAGGGAAGGGGCTTGAGCAGGCGGAGGAGGCGTAGGCGTGAGGCACCGCCACCAGCAGCAAGTGCAGGCCTGCTGAGGTTCTTTGAGGAGGAGCTACATGGCATAAGGATAAGGCCTGAGCTGATCGTGCTAGCAGCTATAGCACTAGTGGCCTTCTCCATACTAGCTAGCCTAGGCATACTCGGCATGCTTGGCATCCCAATATAGGTGGCCCTCCCTGCTTGAGTTAATGGTAAATAAACTACAGGTGGTCGGGGATCTAGGAGGATCAGCTTAGCCCTTAGCCCTTGCCTCCTTATCAACTTCCCTAATGCAGTCCTCTATGATCTCCAGGGCTGCATCTACTAGGTCCCTCGTTATCGTAAGTGGTGGCGCTATCCTAAGCGTGCACTTACCAGCTGTTATAACGGCCACGCCCCTACGCCAGGACCTCATCATGACTTCCTTTACTTCCTCTACGCCAGGTTCCTTTCGGCCACCTGGCTTGACGAACTCAACGCCTATCATCAGGCCCTTCCCCCTTACATCACCAATTATCTCACACTCCTCTTGGAGCTCCCTCATGCGCTTCATTATGTAGTTGCCTTGCTCCTCTGCGTTCCTCAAGAGCCCCTCGCTCTCTATGATGTCTATGACGGCTAGGGCTGCCCTACAGGCCACTGGATTGCCACCAAACGTAGTAGCATGGGAGCCTGGCTCCCAATCCATGAGTTCCTCTCTAGCTACTATGGCCCCAAGCGGGAGGCCAGATGCAATGGCCTTAGCCATGCATATCACATCTGGCACCACGCCCCAGTGCTCAATAGCAAACCACCGCCCCGTCCTGCCCATGCCAGCTTGGACCTCATCATCAACCATCAGTATGCTATGCTTATCGCATAGCTTCTTCAGGCGCTGGAAGTAGCCATCTGGTGGTGGCACGTAGCCACCCTCGCCCTGGATCGGCTCAAATACTATGGCTGCTACTTCCTCTGGTGGCACGTACTTCTCAAGCACCCACTCCTCTATGAAGTCCACGCACCAGAAACCGCAATCTGGCCTCTCAAGCCCAAATGGGCACCTAAAGCAGTATGGGTATGGCACGTGGATCACGCCTGGCACAAGTGGGTGGAAGTACCGCCTCTGGACTGGCTTACTGGCAGTAAAGCTAAGCGAGCCAAGCGTCCTGCCGTGGAAGGCACCTATGTAGGCTAGGAAGAGCTGCCTCCTCGTATGCCACCTAGATAGCTTAATGGCTGCCTCAACGGACTCCGTGCCACTATTACAGAAGAAAACACGCTTCTTATGCTTCCCTGGTGTTATCTCACATAGCCTCTCAGCGAGAAGGACGCTTTCCTCATAGTAGAAGTCCGTGTGGGAGTAGTGGAGCAGCTTGCCTGCTTGAGCCCTTATGGCCTCAACTACCTTTGGGTGGCAGTGGCCTACGTTCATAACGGCTATGCCAGCGTTGAAGTCTATGTACTCATTCCCATCTACATCCCTTATTATACAGCCCTTAGCTGATTCAACGACCAGCGGGTAGAAGCGCACGTAGGATGGCGATACAACAGCGCTATCACGCTCTAGAAGGGCTCTTGCCTTTGGTCCAGGTGGCCTAACGACTATCCTTGGATACTTCTTCCCCTCGCCCAATCCCACCACCGCCTGTAGGAGGCCCTTGCCTTAATAGGACTTATGTAGCTTGAATTCAGCATGAAATAGCACTAAGGCCATAGGCCATCAAAAATCAGCCTTGGGCCCTCAGCGCACCTAACGTTGCTCTCTGCTCTCTTCGCCTACTCTGGCCTCGTTACAATGATCTCTATGGTGGAGACGTTAACGGTTCCGCCCTCACTCCTCGGTAGCTGCTCAGTTCCAATGCGTATGTCCTTGATCTCTAGGTCCTTAATGAAGGCCCTGCGCATCAGCTCTACGGTATCAACAGCCCTGCTTATCGCCCTGCCACGAGCCTTAATGGTGATTTCTTTGGCGCCAGCGTTGAAGAACGTCAGGGCAGCTACGACGTAGTTCATCACTGGCTTCCTGCCGACCAGCACCACGTTCTCGGCCAACGCATTCACCTCGCTTTCGTCGTGGTGGGCGCCCCATCCCTCCTTTTATACTTTTCGGCTCGCAGGTAATAGGCCCCGTTAAGCCATGCCAGCAAGCCTCTTGAGCTGCTCCCACCATGTATCTACTTGCTTCTGAACGGCCTGGATCTCCTCAGGCCTCATGCCCCTGAAGCGACCTTGAGCTGCTAGGTAGGCATCAACTGGTAGCTTGAGCTCAGGGCACTCTGCAATGAGCCTGCTTGGGCCAGTTAGCCTGAAGACCTGGCGCCCATCTCGCCACTCGGCCTCCCAGAGGGGCCAGGCACACGTCTGAACTGCTAGCCTGCCCATCTGAACAGTCTTGTCGGCTGGGAAGCGCCAGCCAGGTGGGCAGGGGCTAAGTATCTCCACGTACTTGGTCCCCTCTAGGCTAGCTGCCTTCCTAAGCTTCCTCATGAGGTCCATTGGGAAGGCGGGCGTGGCCGTGGCCACGTATGGTATGCCATGTGCTGCCATTATGAGTGGCATGTTCTTCTGTGGCTCCCTCTTGCCCAGCACGGGCGTTGTCGTGGTCCTAGCGCCAAAGGGTGTTGCTCCTGAACGCTGAATTCCAGTATTCATGTAGGCCTGGTTATTATAGCAGATGTAGAGTATGTTATCGCCCCTCTCCGCTGCTCCAGAGAGGGCCTGTATGCCTATATCGTAGGTCCCACCATCTCCAGCCCATGCTATGACCGTTACGTCCTTGATCCCCCTTGCCTTTAGGCCAGCAGATATGCCTGCAGCACAGGCAGCTGCTGCCTCAAACATTATGTTCATGAGCGGGACCGTAACAGCCGTCTTAGACCAGGGGCCCTATATTATGCTGGTACAGCAGGCGGGCACAACTACTATGGTCTTACGGCCAAGGGCCTTCAGCGTTAGCCTGAGCGCTATGGAGGCACCACAGCCAGCACAAGCAGCATGGCCAGGCAGCAGGTACTCCTCCCTAGGTAGCTCCTTTATGGCCAAACTCACCTCAGGCGACCTCAAGCCCCCTCACCCCATACCAAA
>DQYM01000230.1 GCA_011040545.1 Candidatus Bathyarchaeota archaeon
CCTCTGGCTCAAGGAGGTGCTTACGCCCTTCCTCATACGCACGCCTTATTATCTCCGAGGCCCTCCTGCCCGCCAAGGCAAGCACCAAGTTAAGCAGGCCTATATAACTAATTACGCTTGCCCCATGGTGTAAGCAGCTAGCGCCTGAACCTAGCCATTAGGGACCTACGCTCAGCCTCCATGACACGCTCGTAGAAACGCTCCGTTAGCCTTGCCTCCTGCCCAAGCACCCACTTAGCATCCCTGACCCCCAGGCCCTTCCCGCAGAGGGCCACAAAGGCTGGCTTGCCGTACTGCTCCACTAACCTGGCCGTTTCAAGGGCCTTATCCATAAGCCAGCGTTCCTTCCTCGTTAGGCTAGCACCTTCTGCTGCCTTCTCGGCCATCTGGCATACCACATCTTCATCCTCGTTCAAGACGCCAAGTGCCCTTGAGCCACACCTTGGGCAGGTCGGGTGGTCGGGCAGGTCCTTGGCCCTAACGGTGGCTACGTAGCCCCAGCAGGACGTGCAGACGAGGACCCTGGCCTCGCTCAGTAGGCGAGCCCTCGTGGCCTCAACTAGGATGCGCCTTAGTCGCTCAGGTGGTATGACATCTGTCTTCATGCTCATCCTCTCCACGCCTAGGTAGGCTATCGGCGTTATCTCGCCCATTGGCTTTTGGAGCTCAAGGACCTCTATGCCCCCGCTCCTTATGGCCGATAGGACCTGGAGTAGGTGCTCTACATCTAGGTCAAACGTGAATACTTCCTTAAGCGCCTCCTCATAGATAGCTGTCCCCTCAAAGCTCTTAACAAGGCTCTTCATGCTTACTGAGCTTAGGTCAGCCCACTTCTCTAGGGCACCGAACCTCTGGGCCACGTGGATTAGCCTACGCTTGAAGATGCCAGTTCGGACGACAGCCCTCCTAACGGCATCCCTCACGGCCTCTGGGTCCATCCTGCTTGCCTCAGCTATCAGGCCCGCAACATCACTAGCGGATAGCTCCCCCCTCGTATGCATTATTATCCTGTATGGGTCGTGCTGGACTAGGACGGCCAGCCCTATGCGCTCAGCAGCCAGCTGGCCTATTAGCTGGGCAAGCGTCCTGTTCGTGAGGGAGCCGAAGTGGGCGTGGATTATCACGTACTCATCCCACTCCTCTACTAGTATGCGCTTGTGGGTTGGGGCTGGGTAGCCAAGCCTAACGTGCTCAACCGTTTCCCTTATGGCCCTAAGGGCTGTTTCAAAATCAGTTGGGTACTTCTCAGCTAGGCACCTAGCTATCTCCTCTGGCTCAGCCCCATTCCTAATCTGCTCCTCAACGAAGGCCCTTATCTGGCCTACCTCCTGTGCTACCTCAAATGGAACTGGTATCTCCTCGCCAACCCAGTTCGGTATGGCACCCGTTGGGTCCTCTACCTCCCTCACGTACACCCTATCGCCCCTAACGGCTGTTATTATCCAGGGCCTCCCCCTTATCACGAACTTAACACCTGGTCGGCCGTACTCTGCTACAAAGCACTCATCAAGTAGGCCAACTGGTAGGTCCTCTGCCTCGTTCACGACCACGTAGTGCTTCTCATCAGGTATCATGGATAGCGTCCCGAAGTAGTACTCGTAGAGGGGCCTTGAGCGCCTTGGCTTTATGGCTACCATATCCTCCTCAGATACCCAGGCTAGCCTTGGATACCTATTATGCATGTACTCAAGCACTGAGGCTATGTCCTTTAGCGTTAGCTTGCTGTAGGGGTAGGCACGCCTGAATAGCTCGTAGAGCTCGTAGAAGTACACACGCCCCCTCCTTATCAGCTCACCAGCTATCTGGTGGGCTAGGGCATCAAGTGGGCACTCAGGTATCTTAAGGGGCTCAAGCTCTTCCTCAAGCGCCCTCCTAGCTATGGCCATGGCCTCAAGCGTGTCATCTGAGTCCATTGTTATTATAACGCCCTTGGCTACCCTATCAAGCCTGTGGCCAGCCCTACCGACACGCTGGACCAGCCTCGTTACCTGCCTTGGCGACATGTACTGGACCACTAGCTCTACACGGCCAACATCTATGCCCAGCTCAAGGCTTGAGGTAGCTACTAGGGCCTTTAGCTCACCGTTCTTCAGCCCCTTCTCAGCAGCCACCCTAGATGGCTTGGATAGGGAGCCGTGATGTATGGATATTGGGAACTCAAGGTCCCAGACACGGAACCTACTGGCCAGGACCTCTGCTATTGAGCGTGTGTTAGTGAACACTATGGCTGATTCATGTTCCTCAAGCAGCTCCTTCATCACCCTGAGCCTCGCAGCTACCTCTGGGTGCGTGTAGAGGGCCTCAGCCAGCCTTCGGTCCTCATCCGTTGCCTGTGGGAAGAGCACCTTTAGCTCCATCATGCGTGCTACTGGGACGTGGACGACCTCAACTGGCCTCCCATTGCCGACTAGGAAGCGAGCAGCCTCCTCTGGCGAGCCCACTGTGGCCGAGAGCCCTATTACCTGGGGCTCCTGGTCCAATAGCTCCCTAAGCCTCTCAAGCGCAAGGGAGAGCTGGCTCCCACGCTTGCAATCCACCATCTCATGTAGCTCATCTATTATTATCCAGCGGACGGAGCGGAGGTGCCTACGCATCACACGGCCAAGCAAGATGGCGTTAAGCGTCTCAGGCGTAGTTATTAGGACATCTGGTGGGCTCCTAGCCTGGCGAGCTCGCTCCCTCTGCTCAGTATCACCATGCCTAACTGCTAGCTTTAGATCTAACCGCATGCACCACCATTCTAAACGCTCAAGGAGATCTCTATTCAAGGCCCTAAGTGGCGTTATGTATAGGACCTTTATGCCCCTAGGCCTCTCTGGCATGGTTATAAGCATGTGAAGAACGGGTAGAAAGGCTGCCTCTGTTTTACCTGTGGCCGTAGGGGCAATTAGGAGGACGTTCTTCCCCTCTAGTATTAGAGGTATGGCTTTCTCTTGAGGAGGGGTTGGCCTAGCAAAGCCCCTCTCAGCTATTAGCTTCCTTATTGGTTTTGCTAGGAGGTCAAAGGCATTTTTCCCCTTGTCGCCCAAGGCCCCCTACTGGGCTGTCGGCCACTCTTATAACCGCTTTGGACGCCCTTTGCTTAATACTTAGCCCCTCAGCGAAGCCTTTATCCAGCCTAATAGCCGTGTGCTGCTGGTGCTGGGATTGAGGAAGATAACGGAAACATGGGTTAAGTCCCCTCCCCTCAGGGGGGCCAGCATACTCCTTGCTGCGGAGTGCGTGGAGAAGCTCTACCCAGACCTCTTCAAGGACCTATCAAGGGGCCGAGAGGCATTTACTTGC
>DQYM01000226.1 GCA_011040545.1 Candidatus Bathyarchaeota archaeon
AAGCCAGTGATAAGGGAGTTCGGCAACATAAAGCCCACAAGGTTTGGGCCTAGGTTCGTGGAGGAGCGTGAGCCACTCGTTGATGTCATGGAGGAGGACGATGAGGTAGTAGTCATAGCCGAGCTACCTGGCGTTGAGAAGGAGGACATAGACCTACGCTGCGATGGCCATGAACTCATAATATCTGTTGATACGGAGAGGCGTAAGTACTACAAGCAGCTTGAGCTACCTGCAGAGGTAGATCCAAGCTCGGCCAGGGCCAGCTACAAGAACGGCGTCCTAGAGGTCAAGCTTAAGAAGGTAAGGCCTGAGCGCAAGGGGGAGCGGATAAAGGTAGAGTGAGTGAGCCATGCCCCATAGGCTGAGGAAAACCAGGTGGAAGAGGGGCTCAAGGACACACGGCTATGGAGCCCACGATAGGCACAGAGGGCGTGGTAGCAGGCACTATCGTCGTGCTGGCAGGCACAAGCACCTATGGAGCTATGTCGTGAAGTACGAGCCAGATTACTTCGGAAAGCATGGCTTCAAGAGCCCACGCTCAAAATTCCTAAGCATAAGGACCATAAATGTTGGCCAACTTGATGAGCTAGTAGAGGCCCTAGAGGCAAAGGGGCTCCTTGAGGAACGTGATGGCATGCCTTACGTGGACCTAGAGGCCCTTGGTTATGCTAAGCTACTAGGGCGTGGCCAGCTGAGGAGGCCAGTACTGGTGCGTGTTAAGGAGTTCACGGAGGCAGCCGAGAGGAAGGTGCTTGAGGCTGGTGGGAAGATCCTAACTGATTAAGCCTGCTCTACGGCTAATTTTCACCTAACCCTCCCCCATTAGGCTAGAGCACGTGAGATGCCGTAGGGGCCTCACTTAAATCCTAGCTCAACTACCCACTAGGGCGGAGGTCGCCTTGGCCAACCTGCCTGGCTTCCTAACCGAGATGGGTATAGAAGTTGAGCCAATAGGTATGATAGGTGATGGGGCTGAGGTAACAAAAGCACCACTTATCCTAACGAGGGGGAAGGAGCGTGAAGTCAAAATAGAGGACCTAGTGCTAGTTGAGAACCTAAATGGCAACTGGGTCCTAGGGGTTTGCAGGCGTGGCTTTGGGCGCTCCCCAGGCCTCAGGAGGGACCGATATAGCCCAGGCAGGGCTTACGCTAGAATGGGGATGCAGCCCTCCGAGGCCCGTGAGTCATTTGACTTCACCATCTCCATCATAGGCGAGCTAACGCCTAATGGCATAAGGCAGAACAAGCTCATAATAGCACCTAGGTCCCGTGCTTATGCCTTTAGGAAGGGAAGCCCCCTGGCCCTCCTAGGTGGGTCGCTTGATATCGGCTACTACAAGGACCACCCAAGCTGGGTAGTGCCAGTTAGGCCTGAGTTCATACCCTACCACATGGGCGTCTTCTGCGTAACTGGCTGGGGCAAGAGCTCCTTCGTTAGGTGCAAGATCATCCCACTGCTGAGGCATGCTGGCTATGGCGTCCTAGTTTTTGATTGGAAGGGGGATGACTACGTGCCGTATGCAGAAGCACTTGGGGCTGAGGTGCTGAAGCTAGAGCAGATAGCTTGCCTCCCACCTGACATGGGGGCCGTGTACATAATAAAGAAGGCAAATAGCTTTGGCTTTAGTGCTGGCTCAGCCATCCTGAATAACATAGAAGTCGCCTTGCTTGAGGCCCTGGAGAAGATAACGGGCCAGGAGGAGAAGGGTGAAGAACCTCAGCCTAGGCCCTTCCCGACCTCTGGCCTTACAGCTGAGCAAATAAAGACCCTACTAGAGAGGGCTGTTCTAGCCAAAATGGAAGAGCTAATAGATAAGAAGTACCTTGAGCTAGCTGAGCGTAGGTTCTTAGCACGCTTTAGGAGGCTTGATGCAAGGATATTTAAGCTGCTAACACCAGCTGGCAAGCTAAAGCCTGAGGATGTAATTGAAAAGGCAAGGAAGGGCATAGTTATAATTGATTTAAGTGGCTGGGAGCCTGAGGAAAAGCTAACGGCCTTTCTATCCATAGCATCTTATGTGTGGCAGAAGATGAACGTGGAAAAGGAGAGCATAAATGTCGCATTTGTCATAGATGAGGCCCCTCAATACTGCCCCTACCAGCCAAAGGGCATACAGGAGCAGACAACACGCATGATAGAAGGGCTCTGTGCCCTTGGCCGTAGCTACAAGCTCCCAATCGTCATAATAAGCCAGGGCCTGAAGGGCGATATAGGCATAAATCCAGCCGTGAGGCGCAACATAAATACGTGGTTCATAGGCAAGGTCCACCCCCTCGATCGTGAGGAAGCACAGAACATGCTCCCAGGCGTAGATATCGACTTCCTCCAGAGCCTTGAGGTTGGCCACTTCTACTTCTACGGCAACATGTGCCCATCGCCAGTACCGCTACTCATAAGGTTCAGCATAGAGAATTGCTTCAAGGGTCAGGGCTAAGGGGGGTTGCTGCCTTGGCTGAGCCCGAGGTTGAGGTAAGCGAGTGGCAGAAGCTACCATCAAAGCTCCAGCTCCAGTTCTACGAGCTAGCTGGAGAGGAGGCAAGGGAGCAAGCCGACCTGCTGAGGGGCCTGAAGGAGAAAATCGAGGACCTACATGGTCGCCTAGAGGGCTTGTTCAAGCCCGTGCCAAGAGGGGATTGGGAAGGCCTTAGGGTAGCCGTGGTAGATGGGAGTTCATCACCGATGCCCGATACACGCCTCCTAGGTCGCTATGCCGTCTACTGTGCTGGCTACCATATCTATGAGGGGCCTGAGCTGGTAGATGAAGGTGATTTCGTATCTGGCGTTATCTTCAGGCCCAATGAGGAAGGAGGGCCTACATCAAGGGCCATAGTAGGGATGCTGACTACGCTAGCCGAGCGTGAAATGGCCTTGGATTGCGCTAGGAGGGATGATATAGATTACGTGATAGTTGATGGGGCCTTCTTCGGTTACATCTGGAGGTGTATCTGGCTTAGGGAGCACCCCGTGGAAGTAGAGGGGATTGGGAGCTCTACTAAGCTAGTTGATATGGTCGTAGGTAAGACGTTGGAGCTGCTGAAGACGGGGAAGGCCATCGGCATCATAAAGCGTGTTAGGCTAAGGGCCATAGATGGCTGGCTCATGGAGGATAATGCTGATTACATAAGTGGGGCATCAAATTACGAGGCTTGCCTGGCCAGGCTACGTGAGGTCGTGATAGGGGCCATAGATAAGGCCATACTATCTATGATCATGCCCCCTGGGGCCTGGTTCTCATACCGAGATCTGTTGGTCGGTAGGGAAGCTGGAGCC
>DQYM01000238.1 GCA_011040545.1 Candidatus Bathyarchaeota archaeon
CCCTCAGCTCCTTGTAGGCCCTAAGGCCCTCATCACGCCCGAACTTGGCCATCAGGTAGTAGGGTAGGTCGTGGGGGACGGCAAGTATATCAGGTGGCCCCTCGTGGTTGCCCCTAAGGAGCACGACGTGGCTTGGGAAGAGCTCCTTTAGCTTTAGCACAACGTAGTAGACCTCAGGGGACCTCTGGCCCCTATCCCCGTAATCTCCTAAGAACACGAGCCAGAGCTCCTCACCGCCCTCAACACGCTTGATGAACTGGGTTTCCCTTAGTATGTGCTGGAGGCTAGCTAGGTCGCCATGTATATCGCCTACTACTATGGCCTTCCCAGAGCTAGGCAGCTTTATCAAGCGCCCTACGACCTCAGCAGCCCCTACGTGCCCCTCCTCACTAGCCAAGATGCTTGCTACCCTCTCAGCTAGCTCTGCTAGATCGTCCCCTCTAGCCCTCATGGCCTCCTCAACTAGCTCATCTGTATGCGAGTTCGCCACCTCCTTGGCCAGCTATACTCAGCTAGGGCTGGCTATAAGCAGCACCCAGCCAGTTAGCTTATACGGCCCACGCTGGCTTGGTCAGCGGTGGTGGGGTTGGCTAAGGAGGATGTGATGAGTGCCTTCTACAGGCTGCTACACCCGAGGCCAGCCGTCCTAGTTACGTGCGTGGATAGGGAGGGGAGGCCAAACGCCATAGCTGTATCCTGGATAACGCCAGTTGCCAGGGAGCCACCAACCATAGCCATCTGCGTGGCTAAGAAGCGCTACTCACATGGCCTAATAGCTGAAACAGGCGAGTTCGTAGTAAATATACCATCTGATGAGCTTGTTGAAGCCGTCCACTTCTGCGGGACGGTTAGTGGCCGTGATGTTGAGGACAAGATAGCTAAGGCTGGCCTAACCGCTAGGCCCGCTAAGGTCGTGAGGGCACCGATAATAGAGGAGTGCCCAGCCCACATAGAGTGTAGGGTAGTGCAGGTAGTTGATTGTGGCTCACATGATATATTCATAGGGCAGGTAGTAGCTGCCTACGCCGACCCAGGGGCCTTTGAAGGGGGCTTCTGGAAGCTAGAGGCCGTGAGGCCACTATTACACGCTGGTGGGAACGCCTATTCAAGGCCTGAGCCGACGTTCAAGGCCAAGGGAAGGCCCTAGGAGCTTACTGAGGCCCTACGGGGCATAAGAGCTAATGGCCTTTATGCTTTTTTGGGAAAGCATTAATGAGCAAGCTAGAGCTCCCCAGTAGGGGGATAGCTTGCAGAGGCAAGGGCCACTGCTCGCAGCTACAGCAGATATACATGCCCCGAAGAACCTAGACCTATTTAGGGAGGCCCTAGTGGCATTCCTAGATGAGCTCGGCCAGCCAGATATAATGCTCTTCGTAGGCGATATCGTTGAGAAGAATGACTACTCCCAGGTTAGGGCTGTTTTAGATGTGCTAGATGAGCAGGGGGTTAGCTGCCCCATAGTAGCTTGCTTTGGGAACGAGGAGTACGAGGAGAGCAAGGCCGAGTACCTGGCCTACGAGCGCATAAGGTGGCTAGATGATGAAGTCGTGGTCTTGGAGATCTCTGGCCTTAGCGTGGGCATCCTCGGCTCAAGGGGCTCTCTAGATAGGCCAACCTGGTGGCAGAGGACGCATGTAAGGGGCATATGGGCTACCTACAGGCGTAGGGTAAGGCTGGTGGATAGCCTCCTAGCCAAGCTGAGGGCTGATGTAGTAGTGGTCATGACGCACTATGCCCCCACGTACAGGACGCTTGAGGGGGAGAGGGAGCGCATCTGGCCTGAGCTAGGCTGCAAGGCCTTTGAGGGCGTTATGGAGCGAAGGGGGCCAAGCCTATGGCTTCACGGCCACGCACATAGGGCAAGGGTGCTTGAGGCAAGCATAGGTGATACGCTGGTCGTTAACGTTAGCCTCCCAGCTAGGAAGGCCCTTTACGCTAGGGAGCTCCAGAAGGCCCCTAGGAAGCCAAGGGGGCTTGAGGCCTTCTTCTAGCTACCACTTATGCTGATAGCGTGGTTAGGCCAGAAGTGCCTAACAAAATGCTAGGCTTAAGCAGCCTTACGCTTGAAGTAGTGGCCGTATAGCTTTAGGGCACAGAACCTACCGCACATAGTGCAGGTGCCTGGCACGCTGGCCTTAACACGCTCAAGTATGGCCCTAGCCCTCTCAGGATCCATAGCGAGCTTAAGCTGGGCCTCAAAGTCCCCTCTGGCCCTTGCCTTAGCCATCTCCTCCTCCCAGGCTAGAGCCCTAGGCCCTAGGCGTACGATATCGGCTGCGTGAGCTGCTATGCGGGCAGCTATAACGCCCTCACGTACGTCCTCGGGCAGGGGCAAGCCTAGGTGCTCTGCTGGCGTAACGTAGCATAGGAAGTCAGCACCAGCTAGGGCTGCGAGGGCACCACCTATGGCAGATACTATGTGGTCGTAGCCAGGGGCGATATCCGTTACGACAGGGCCTAGCACGTAGAATGGAGCTCCATCGCAAATGGCCTTCTGTAGCTTCACGTTCGCAGCCACGTGGTCAAGCGGTAGGTGGCCAGGCCCCTCAACCATGACCTGAACGCCAGCCTCACGTGCCTTCCTAACTAAACGCCCTATCACGAGGAGCTCTTCAACCTGAGCCCAATCTGTTGCATCTAGCACGCAACCTGGCCTAAGGCCATCGCCAAGGCTCAGCGTTACATCGTACTCACGGGCCATCTCAAGTAGGTAATCAAAGTTAGCGTAAAGTGGGTTCTCACGGCCATGATGTATTATCCAGAGGGCATGGAAGGTGCCACCTCGGCTTACCATGCCCATCCAACGTGGCTCTTCCTTTAAACGCTCAACTATGGCCTTGACCACGCCACAGTGAACGGTCATGAAGTCAACGCCATCTTTTGCGTGCTTCTCTATGGTCCTAAATATATCATCTTCATCCATATCTACAATTGAGCCCTTCTTGCTTGCTGCCTCAATAGCTGCTTGGTAGATGGGCACCGTCCCCACGGGCACATCAACGGCCCCTATTATCCTACGCCTTATGGCATCTAGGTCGCCTGCTGTGCTTAGGTCCATGACGGTATCTGCACCGTACTTCACGGCCACACGGGCCTTCTTCACCTCAAGGTCTGGGTCGCATAGGTCAGGCGATGTGCCTACGTTAGCATTTACCTTGACCCTCAGCCCCTCGCCTATGCCAGTTGGCCTAACGTGCTCCCTACGCACGTTCCTAGTTATTACTACACG